>CAMVIC010000076.1 GCA_947167435.1 uncultured Clostridia bacterium
TGCTCTGCGCCCAGTACTGGGGCAAGGGCGACCTGCGGGCCATCGAGGTGGTGGATCCCTACGCCCACAGGATAGCACGGGGAGAGGACAGGAGGGTGCGGCGCCCGTTATTTTGGCGGGCAGGCCGGTTTCTCCGCACCGCCCTGTCCCGGGCGGACCTGACCGTGAACGGAAACGACCTGCCGGCCCTGACCTGTAAGGGCCGGAGAGCCGCGCCGCGCTGCCGAATGGAAAGGAATATGGAAAGAGCGCCGAAGGGTATTTCCCATCGGCGCTCCGGCGTTTATTCTGTCTGATTGGTTTCCAGGATTTCCTTTACTCGCTCCGCCATGGCAAGTCCCAGGGCTCTGTGAGACTCCGCGGAGAAATGGACGCAGTCAATCGGCGAGGCGGAAGCATAGTCACCCACGTTCAGGTAATACACGCCGTTTTCCTGGGCCATGATTCGGTATTTTTCCGCCAAGAGGCAGGAGTCTTCATAATAGGGAATTCCGAACATGCGGTCGTAGTCCGGATGGACCGGGGCGGGCGCCGCAATCAGAATTTTCTCTCCATGGGGGAAAATGAGGGTGCCCGAATCCGGAACGGCCTGCAGCATGCGCGTTCTGCGGATCAATCCCCCTGCGCTCTTGGCGGAAAAGGAGGAGTCTGCGACCGTCAGGTCATTGATGCCAAGGGCGATAATCAGAAGATCAAGGGGCTTCTGGGCCAGCAGGGCATAGGGGAGCGCAGACTGCCCGTTTTTGCATTCGTTCCAGGGAAAATCGAAGCCGGTGGTGCGCCCGTTGAGGCCATCCTCTATCACGTGATAATTCGCTCCGAGAGCCTGAGCCATAACACCGGGCCAGCGGACGTCAGGGGCATATCGAATGCCCGTGCCGGGGGTATAGCCCCATGTGTTGGAATCACCGAAGCATAATATTTCTTTTCGCGCCATGTCCCTTACCTCCTCAAACCCATGATCGGAAATCGGCAGGGGCATTATATCATCGATCATCAGACAGGGCAACAGAGAATCCACGGGGATGTTGCAATCGGTTTTGCCGTCCTGATCCTTTCCTACTTTGGCGGGATACTGCTGAAGAAGACAAATCTGATTCACGTATAAACGAATATCGGCGCAGCTCCGAAGAGAGCGGCCCGGGGGAAATGGGCACATCGGCAGCGGTGTGCTCATTTTCATGAGAGATGGCATGGCAAGGAAAGGCAAGAAGATGCATTTCCAGGCCTTTCTTTTTTCGCCCGCGTTTCGTATACTGAACCCAGAATACCACACCAGAGACAAGGGGAGGGGCCAGCCATGCAGTACGGCCATTTCGACAACGAGAGACGGGAATACGTGATCGACCGGGTAGACCTGCCGGTCTCCTGGACCAACTATATCGGCACCGGCGACATGATGGGCGTGTTCAACCACACCGCCGGGGGCTACCTTATCTACAAAAGCTCCGAGTACCACCGGATTACCCGCTTCCGCCCCAACGGCGTGCCCATGGACGGGCCGGGGCACTACCTGTACCTGCGGGACGAAGAGGACGGGGACTACTGGTCCGTGTCCTGGCAGCCGGTGGGCAAGCCCAGGGAGCACTTCTCCTGCCGCCACGGCCTTGGCTATGTGAAGTATTGCAGCGACTACAGCGGCATCGACGCGGAGCAGACCCTGTTTGTGGCCATGGACGACCCGGTGGAGCTCTGGGACCTGCGGCTAAAAAACAACAGCGGCCGGACAAGGAGGCTGTCGGTGTTTTCCTATCTGGAGTTCAGCTTTCATCAGGTGGACATGGACAACCGCAATTTCCAGATGAGTCTGTATGCCGCGGGCAGCCGGTATGAGGACGGCATCATCGAGCACGACCTGTATTATGAAGAGGACGGCTACCAGTTCTTCACCGCGGACTTCGAGCCCGACGGCTTTGACTGCCTGCGGGACCGCTTTCTGGGGCCCTACCGGACAGAGCGAAACCCGCTTGCAGTGGAGAGCGGCGAGACCTTCGGCAGCTTTGAAAAGGGCGGCAACCACTGCGGCTGCCTGAAGAAAACCCTGACGCTTCTCCCCGGGGAGGAGGCGCGGCTCCTGTTCCTGCTGGGGGAGGGCGGCGTGGAGGCCGGCCGGGCCATGCGGGAGAAATACACCCGGGAGCGAGCGGACGCGGACTTCCGCCGTCTGGCTGAATTCTGGGACCGGAAGCTGCGCTGCCTGCAGGTGGAGACGCCAAACGAAGGCATGAACACGGAGCTCAACATCTGGAATCTGTATCAGAGTGAGATTAACGTGATGTTCTCCCGCTTTACCTCCTTCATCGAAGTGGGAGGAAGAGTGGGCCTGGGCTATAGGGACACCGCCCAGGATGCCATGATGGTGCCCCATTCCAACCCGGAGAAATGCCGAAGCCGCCTGGTGGAGCTGCTGCGTGCCCTGACCACGGAGGGCTACGGCCTGCACCTGTTCGAGCCCCGCTGGTTTGAACCGGAAACAAAGACTCAGTCCTTCCGCTCGCCCACGGTGATCCCCACGCCGGACAAAAGTCAGATCGTCCACGGCATCCGGGATGCCTGCGCCGACGACGCGCTGTGGCTGGTGTCCTCGGTGGTGCAGTACGTGAAAGAGACGGGGGATTTCGCCTTCGTCGACGAGACGGTGACCTATGCCGACGGCGGCGCGGGCACGGTATATGAGCATCTGCGGCGCATCCTGGACTTCTCCGCCCGCCAGGTGGGACAAAACGGCATCTGCAGGGGGCTGCGGGCCGACTGGAACGACTGTCTGAACCTGGGCGGCGGCGAGAGCGCCATGGTCAGCTTTCTGCACCTCTGGGCGCTGGACGCCTTCTGCGCCCTGGCCCGGCGCCTGGGCCGGACAGAGGACGAGGCGCACTATGCGGCCATGGCCGGTAGGGTGCGCGCCGCCTGCGAGGCGGTACTCTGGGACGGAAGCTGGTTCATCCGGGGCATCACCGCCGACGGGCGGAAGATCGGCACCCACCTGGATGCCGAGGGCCGGGTGCACATGGAGTCCAACACCTGGGCGGTGATCTCGGGCGCAGCCACAAGAGAGCAGGGTCTTGCCGCCATGGACAGCGTGGATGAATACCTGTTCACCGACTACGGCCTGATGCTAAACGCCCCCTGCTATACAAAGCCGGACGACGGCATCGGCTTCGTCACCCGGGTGTATCCGGGGCTGAAGGAGAACGGCGCCATTTTCAGCCATCCCAATCCCTGGGCCTGGGTGGCGGAGGCAAAGCTGGGCCGGGGCTCCCGGGCCATGAAATTTTATAACGCCTTGTGTCCGGCGCTGCAAAATGATAAAATCGAGATACGACAGGCGGAGCCCTACAGCTACTGCCAGTTTGTAGTGGGACGGGACCACACCGCCTTCGGCCGGGCCCGGCACCCCTTCATGACCGGCTCCTCCGGCTGGGCCTACTACGCGGCCACCCAGTACCTGCTGGGTGTGCGGCCGGATTTCGACGGCCTGCTGGTGGACCCCTGTATCCCGGCGGACTGGAAGGAATACCATGTCACGCGCAGGTGGCGGGGCGCCGTCTATGAAATCACGGTGCACAACCCGGAGGGCGTGGAAAAAGGCGTCCGCCGGATCGTGGCGGACGGGGAGGAAACGGCGCTTCTGCCCGTGCTGCCGGAGGGCAGCGTCTGCCGGGCGGACGTCTATATGGGATAAAGAGCAATTGCGAAATACATTTCGCAAAGGACAAGGAGGAACGAAGATGATCAAGTTCGGTACCGGCGGCTGGCGCGCCGTGATCGCGGATGAATTCACCAAGGCCAATCTCCGCCTGCTGACGGCGGGCCTCTGCCGCTTGATGGACAGGGAGGGCTTTCATGGGGCGGAGCTGTGCCTGGGCTATGACCGGCGCTTCCTGGCCAAGGAGGCCGCCCACTGGATCGCGGAGGTCCTGGCGGGCAGCGGCTACCGGGTGCTGATGGTGAACCGCTCTTCGCCCACGCCTCTCATCATGTACACGGTGAAGGCCTGCGGCATGCCCTACGGCATGATGGTCACCGCCAGCCACAACCCGGCCATCTACAATGGCGTGAAGGTGTTCACCGCCGGCGGACGGGACGCGGACCTGAGCGTGACGGCGAAAATCGAGGCGGAGATCGCCCTGGTGGACGAGGCGGCTATCCCCAGCCTGGACTATGAACAGGCGATGGCCCAGGGCCTCATCCGGGAGGACAACCCCGCAAACGACTATATTGACAGCATTCTGGCCCTGGTGGACACTGAGGCCATCAAAAAGGCCCGGCTGAAAATCGCCCTGGACCCCATGTATGGCGTGAGCCAGACCAGCCTGCGCACCATCCTGGGCACCTGCCGCTGCGACCTGGAGGTCATTCACGACCGGCACGACACCCTCTTCGGCGGCAAGCTGCCCGCCCCCAACGCGGCCACGCTGACCACACTTTCCTATGTGGTCACCGACCGGCGCTGCGACCTGGGCATCGCCACCGACGGCGACGCGGACCGGCTGGGCGTGATCGACGAAAAGGGCGGCTTCATCCACCCCAACACCCTGCTGGTGCTGCTGTATTACTATCTGGTGAAGTACCGGGGCTGGCAGGGCCCCTGCGTGCGCAACAACTCCACCACCCACCTGCTGGACCGGGTGGCCGAGGGCCTGGGCCAGCGGTGCTACGAGGTGCCCGTGGGCTTCAAATACATCTCCGCCAAAATGGCGGAGACCGACGCCATCATCGGCGGTGAGAGCTCCGGCGGCCTTGCCGTGCGGGGGCACATCTCCGGCAAGGACGGCATCTATGCCGCGGCACTGCTGACGGAGATGCTGGCTGTCACCGGCAAACCCATCTCAGAGCTGTACCGGGAGATCACCGACCAGTACGGCCTGCCCTTCTACCGGGAGGCGGATTTCCGCATGACACCGGAGCGAAAGGCGCAGCTGCAGGAGCTGCTCTTCGGGCAGGGCCTGCTGCCGGAGCTGGCGAACGTGGAGCGCGTAAACCGGGAGGACGGCGTAAAGCTCTATTTTGCCGACGGCAGCTGGGTCATCTGCCGCTTCTCCGGCACCGAGCCGCTGCTGCGCATGGCGGCGGAGGCGGACAGCGGGCAGCGGGCGGAGCGCTATATTGCCGCCTGGCGCGAGCTTCTGGCCCTGTAAAGCTGTGAAAAAAAGCGGAGAGGATATTATCAAATGGAACCCGCTACGCTGGGCTTCCATTTGATGTACTCGCGCTTCATCGCCTCGGCTGGCGCCTCGTTGGTCGGCGCGAGGGCAGCGCTTTGCGGCCGCCTCAGGGTGTCTTTGCCGTGGCAAAGCTACGGCAAAGACATTTCAGAAGAAGTTTGTTTACCGTCTACAGCGGAGAGGGAACCTCTCCGCTTTCCCCATATCCGACAAAGGAGAGCGCTTATGAAGAAAACAGGACAGCCCCGGTCTCTGCGCGCAAAACTCCTGCTGACCATCCTGCTGTGCTGGGTGCTGCCGGTCCTGGCAGTGGCGGTGCTGGCGGGCGTACTGCTGACCGGCAGCTATGAGAGATCCGTCACCCAGGAGCTGGAATCCGGCGCCCAGAACGCGGTGGAGCAGATACAGCTGCGCCTGAACTCCGTGTTCGAGGCGTCCAAGTCGGTGTCCTACGACGGGGTGGTGCGAAACTCCTACCGCCGCTATCAGCAGGACGGAGACAGCGCCGCCCTGTACAGGACCGTCACGGAATACCTGAATCAGAACTTCACCCGGGACGAGCTGATTCCCGCCGCCTTTATCAGCTATTGGGAGGAACTGGACGTGCGCCCCTACGTGTCCAGCCGGGGCGACTTCGGCTACAGCGCCCAGAAGGAATACCGGGACAGCATCGAAGCGGACCTTCTGGAGAAGATGCAGAGCATCGACACGGGCATTTTGCTGCTGGAATACGGCGGGGAGCTGTACGTGGCACGCAATCTGCTGGACAGCCACTTTCGGCCCTATGCCACGGTGGTGCTGCTGTGCGACCGGGAGCCGCTGTTCCGTTCGCTGGAGCCGGTAAAGCAGATCAGCACCGTGAGCCTTCTGATGGACGACCGGCTGGAGATCGGCCCGGATGGGACGCTGAAAAGCCTGGAGGAGTCCACCGACTTCCCCCGGGGGGATGTGGTCCGGCGCGGAGAGACGGACGGGCACAGCCTGGTGCTCAGCGCGGCCGTCCCGCCCTTCCACTTCTGGCGGGACGTACCCCAACTGCAGATGGCGGCGGTGCTGGTAGCCTTCTTCGCCCTGCCGCTGCTGCTGGCGGTGATCTTCCTGTTCCGCCGCTACGTGACAAGGCCGGTGGAGGTCCTCACGGAGGCAAACGAGCGCCTGCAGAACGGGGAGCGGGGCTATGTGATCCGGGAGACGGCGGACAGCCGGGAGTTTCAGAGCCTTTACGAGCACTTCAACACCATGTCCGCGGAGCTGAAAAACCAGTTTGAGCGCTCCTATCTGGAGCAGCAGGCCCTGCAGAAGGCCCGGGTCAAGGCCCTTCAGAGCCAGATTAACCCCCATTTTCTCAATAACACCCTGGAGATTATCAGCTGGGAGGCGCGGCTTGCAGAAAACGACCGGGTCAGCGCCATGATCGAGGCCCTGTCCGTCATGCTGGACGCGGCCCTGGGCCGGGACGGCCGCAGCCAGATCCACCTGCGGGAGGAGCTGAGCTATGTGGACGCCTACCTGTATATCATCCGGGAGCGCCTGGGCGAGCGCCTGGAGATCGTCCGGGAGATCGACGGGGAGCTCATGGACGTGATGGTGCCCCGGCTGATCCTTCAGCCCCTGGTGGAAAACGCCGTGGAGCACGACATCACCCCCCGGCGGGGCGGCAGGCTGTGCCTGCGGGCCCGGCGGGAAGGGGAGCGGATCGCACTGGAGGTGGAGCACGACGGCACCATGAGCCCGGCGGACCTGCAGAGCATCGAGGATATGCTCAGCTCCTCGGTGGAGGATACGGAAATCTCCGGCCAGGTGGGACTGCGAAACGTGAAGCAGCGGATGGATCTGATCTACGGCGCGGCAGGGGAGCTTCGGGTGAGCCAGTGCGGAGCGGACCGGGTGCTGGCCCGGGTCAGCTTCCCGGTTCAGAGTTGAAGATCGAACAATTTTGTGCAAATCCCCAACAAGAGACAAG
>CAMVIC010000077.1 GCA_947167435.1 uncultured Clostridia bacterium
GGAATCCACCCCGCCGGAAAAGCCAACCACTACCTTCATTTTCCGCTCTCCATCCAGACCATCAGCACCGTAATGTCCGCCGGGGACACGCCGGAAATCCGGCTTGCCCGGCCGAAGTTCTCCGGGCGGATGGCCTTCAGCTTCTCCCGCGCCTCCAGCCGCAGGCCGGAAATCGCGTCGTAATCCAGATCCGCAGGCAGCGGGCGTTCTTCCATGCGGGCAAACTCCTCCACCTGCTTCAGCTGCCGTTTGATATAGCCCTCGTATTTCAGCCGGATTTCCACCTGCTGCCGCACGGCCCGGGGCAGCGCCGGGCGGTTTTCGTCAAAGGGCGCGGTGTCTGCATAACTCACCTGGGGACGGCGGATCAGGTCCGCCAGAGAGGCGCCGCTCTGCACCGGCGCGGTGCCGCGGGCAGAGAGCATGGCGTTCAGCGCTTCATTCGGCGGCACATGACAGCCCTCCAGGCGCTTGAGCTCCCGCTCCACTGCAGCGTATTTTTCCTGCACCCGCCGGTACTCCTCCCCGCTCACCAGGCCGATGCGGCAGCCGATGGCGCTCAGGCGCTCGTCCGCATTGTCCTGCCGGTGAAGCAGCCGGTACTCGCTGCGGGAGGTCATCATCCGATAGGGCTCGTTGGTGCCCTTGGTGACCAGATCGTCGATCAGCGTCCCGATATAGCCGTCGCTGCGGCGAAGAATCAGCGGCTCCCGCCCCAGCAGCTTCATCGCCGCGTTGACCCCGGCCACAAAGCCCTGCACCGCCGCCTCCTCATATCCGGAGGAGCCGTTGAACTGCCCGGCGCCGTAAAGGCCGGGGATTTTCTTGCTCTCCAGCGTCAGGGCAAGCTCGGTGGGGTCCACGCAGTCGTATTCGATGGCGTAAGCGCAGCGGGTCATCTCCGCCTGCTCCAGCCCCGCCACCGTGTGCAGCATCTGCACCTGTACCTCCTCCGGCAGGGAGGAGGAAAAGCCCTGGATATACAGCTCCTCCGTGTTCAGTCCCATGGGCTCTACAAACAGCTGGTGCCGGGGCTTGTCGGAGAAGGTCATCACCTTGGTCTCGATGCTGGGGCAATAACGGGGACCCACCCCTTCGATCACGCCGGAATAGATGGGACTCCGGTCCAGGTTCGCCCGGATGATGGCGTGGGTCTGTTCATTGGTATAGGTCAGATGGCATACCGCCCGGTTCTCCGGCGCTGTCACAGTGGAGAAGGAAAAGGGCTCCGGATCCGGATCTCCCTCCTGCAGCTCCATCCGGGAGAAGTCCACGGTCCGGGCGTTCACCCGGGGCGGCGTCCCGGTTTTGAAGCGGCGCATATTCAGCCCCAGCTCCCGCAGCCGCAGCGCCAGCGGCACCGCCGCTGCCCGGCCGTCCGGCACGGAGGAGCGCAGCACTGCCCCCACGATGGTGCGGCCGTCCAGATAGGTGCCGGTGGCCAGCACCGCGGCCCTGCAGCGGTAGACCGCGCCGGTGTGGGTGGTGACGGAGCAGACACGTCCGTTCTCCAGGCCGATGTCCACTACCTCCGCCTGCTTGAGACGAAGATGCTCCTGCCGCTCCAGGGTCTGTTTCATGACCTCCTGATAACGCCGCCGGTCCGCCTGCGCCCGCAGAGAGTGGACCGCCGGGCCCTTCCCCAGGTTCAGCATCCGGTATTGAATGCAGGCCTTGTCCGCGGCCTTTGCCATCTCGCCGCCCAAGGCGTCCAGTTCCCGGACCAGGTGGCCCTTGCCGGTGCCACCGATGGCCGGGTTGCAGGGCATGTTGCCCACGCTGTCCAGATTCACGGTGAAGCACACGGTATCCAGTCCCAGCCGGGCCGCAGCCAGCGCTGCCTCGATGCCGGCGTGCCCTGCGCCGATAACGGCCACGTCACAGCTTCCCGCTTCGTAGTGTCTCAATGTACATGTCCCCTTTTTATGAATCCGGCAATCCAGCATTGCCGGATTCATATTGCCATGTTTTGCGGTTGCCCCGTCAGGGGCGAGCAAAACGGCGTTTTTATAATCCTTATTACTCCGGCTCCACAGTCTCATCGTTTAGAGTTTTTTATTGCCGGAGCAATAACTGGAAGCATGATACCACGCTCCCATCCAAATTACAAGGAAAGCGGCAAACACAGGCATATTATTCCAAATTTATAAACTTTTTCTTGACCGGAAAACCGAATAGGCATATAATTCAATTAACATAATGTGTCGAATTCAGTCTGAGCAAGGAGGGATCTGCATGTGCGCGCGTATCAAACGCCGGCTTATTCTCTGTCTGGTGCTCTGTCTGTGCCTGTCCATGTTCTGTCTGCCCCCGGTCAGAGCCGAAGCAGAGACGCAGATTACCAAAATTCTGGTGCAGACCAACAGAACGCCTGTGGCCCTGCTGGAGCTGTCCAATATGACCACCACCACAACGACCACCGGCGCGTCCATCAGCAGCGCCACCTGGTACACCAGCGGCGGGACGGCGGTCAGTGATCGGTTCAGCGCGGAAACCTGCCACCTGGAGGTGCGGCTCAGCGCCGCCTCCGGCTATTCCTTCTCCGAGGGTACGGTTGCCTACATCAACAACACCGAGGCCTCGGTTACCTGGGAATCCGCAAGCTCTGTTCTGATTCGCAGCCATGATTATACGCCGGATATCTGGGCTCCCGACCCCATCAAAAGTCCGGGCCCCGAGACGGTGAACGAGGGCGACTGGGCCTCCTTCGTGGTCTCAGGCCTGTTTACCGCCGACTATGAGTGGGCCTTTGAGAGCCCCGACGGCCGCAGCAGCTACACCCTGGCGCAGGCCGAGGACACGAACATGTTCCCCGGAATGACCAGCAAGGGCGACGGCACCGACCGCCTGCTGCTCTACAACATTCCCAGAGAGCTGGACGGCTGGAAGATCTACTGCATCCACTGGAGCCTGAACCACATCAGCAAGAAGGAGTCCGGCCGGGCACTGATCACCGTGAACTATCCGGAGCCGATTCCCACGCCGGAGCCGACGCCGGAGCCCACACCGGAACCGACCCCTGTTCCCACGCCGGAGGCCACACCGGAGCCCACGCCTGTCCCG
Source organism: uncultured Clostridia bacterium (assembly GCA_947167435.1). The sequence continues at coordinate 3,064 of CAMVIC010000077.1, forward strand.
ACGCCGGAGCCCACGCCCCACGTGCACAGCAGCAGCGGCATCTGGTACAAGGACGCGGACGCCCACTGGCACGAGTGCCAGGAGTGCGGCGAGCGCTATGACAGCAGCGCTCATGACTATCAGTGGACCGAAAAGCGCGCCGCCACCCGGCGGGCCGACGGGGAGGAAGAGGGCGTTTGCAAGGTCTGCGGATACAGTGAGACGCACAGCGTGCCCTATGCCCGCGGCACGGAAAACGCTTCCGGCGTCAGCATGAATACCTTCCGTCTGGTCTTCTACGTGATTCTGGGCCTGATCGCCCTGGCTGTAATCGCCCTGCTCATCGTCTTTCTCCTCAGCGGCCGGCGGAAAAAGCGCCGCAGATAAACGCGTTGATTCCATAACAAAAGGCGTTGCCTCTCAATAGCAATTCAAGCTATTTTGAGACAACGCCTTTTGTCATCACTTACAGGCTCTTTTCCAGCCAGTCTGCCACCTCTTCGATCGGCCGGACAGGAAGGACACCATTTCGTTGAAGTTCAGCGCCCTCATATGTTCATAGTTGCTCTTGCCGCCGGGGCCTTCATCGCTCCGGCCTTCGATATACCCGCACTCGTAGCACATCATCAGCGGGATTTTCCGATGGCTGTCCAATACCATTTCTTTCCCGCAGCGGGGACATTTCATGCTGTTATCCTCCTTCATTCTGAAAGCGGAACCGGTCGAATGACCGGTTCCGGGTTATAATATCAGTCCTCACCGTCATCGCAGATCAGGCCGTATCCGCCCTGTTTCCGCTTATATACCACCGCGATGGCGTCTTCTGCGTCCATATTCCGGAACACGAAGAACTCATGGTCCAACAGATTCATCTGCAGGATGGCCTCCTCCGCGGACATGGGCTTGATGGAGAAACGCTTGCTGCGCACAATCTTGAATTCCTCGTCTGCCTCATCCTCCTGAGGTGCAAAGGCAGGCACGGCGTCACGCTCCTGCAGGGCCCCCTCCCGGAGTCGCTTCTCCAGACGGGTCTTGTTCCGGCGAATCTGCCGCTCAATGGCAGCCACACCGGAGTCTATGGATGCGTACATGTCGTTCGTCAGTTCGCTTGCCCGGTAAAACATACCGTTGTTCTGAATGGTAATCTCAGCCAGGAAACGCCCGCGCTCAATGCTGAAGGTCACGAAAGCCTCTGACTCGGTCTTGAAGAAACGATCCAGCTTGCCGATCTTCCGGGTGGCGTAGGCTCTCAGGTCCTCGGAGGAATCCATTCTTTTCTCGGTGAAAGTGAACTTCATTTGTGCCAACTCCTTTCAAACATTGGGGTCCGAGGGGCGGAAGCTCTCCCCTCTTTGTACATATTTTAGCACATTCCCCCGGGGATGGAAAGACTTTTTTGTGAAAAAACCTTAAACGATCCCCAAGCAAAAATCCGGGAACCGTATGAAACTTCGTCTTCCGGCGCAGGCAAAGCCCCGGCCGGAGATTTTGCTTCGGCCGGGGCTTTGCAGGATATATACCGCAGGAACGAGAGATCATTCGGCAAAAAGCGGAGTGGAGAGATAGCGGTCGCCGGTGTCGGGCAGGAGCGCCACGATGGTCTTGCCCCTGTTCTCCGGGCGCTTTGCCAGCTCCAGCGCGGCAAAAACCGCGGCGCCGGAGGAGATGCCCACCAGCACGCCCTCAGTCTTTCCGACCAGCTTGCCGGCGGCAAAAGCGTCCTCGTTTTCCACGGCAATCACCTCGTCATACACGGAGGTGTTCAGCACTTCGGGGACAAAGCCGGCGCCGATGCCCTGAATCTTATGGGCGCCGGGGGTACCCTTGCTCAGCACCGGGGAACCGGCAGGCTCCACCGCAACCACCTTCACATTCGCCTTCCGGCTCTTCAGATACTCGCCCACACCGGTGATGGTTCCGCCGGTGCCGACACCTGCCACAAAGATGTCCACGGCGCCGTCCGTGTCTTCCCAGATTTCCGGGCCGGTGGTGACCCTGTGGACAGCTGGGTTGGCGGGGTTTACAAACTGGCCGGGAATAAACGCGTTGGGGATCTCCCCCGCCAGCTCCTCCGCCTTGGCTATGGCGCCCTTCATGCCCTTGGCGCCCTCGGTGAGTACCAGCTCCGCGCCGTAGGCCTTCATCAGCTGGCGGCGCTCCACGCTCATGGTTTCGGGCATCACAATGATGATGCGATAACCTCTTGCCGCGGCCACGGAAGCAAGGCCGATACCCGTATTGCCGGAGGTCGGCTCGATGATGACGGAGCCGGGCTTCAGAAGGCCCTTTCCCTCCGCGTCGTCGATCATGGCTTTTGCGATGCGGTCCTTCACAGAGCCGGCGGGATTGAAGTACTCCAGCTTTGCCAGAATTCTGGCTTCCAGGCCCTGGTTTTTCTCGATATGCACCAGCTCCAGAAGGGGCGTTTTTCCGATCAGCTGATCCGCAGAAGTATATATATTGCTCATTTTATAATCCTCCCAAAATATTAATGGTTTTGTCCCTGCGCGTTTATGGTTCTCTTCTCAGCGCCGACATCGGAAGGATGTATAGAACATGATTATTCCTACCTTTCAAGTATGTATATGGGGATTATAGCGCACGGTATCCCGTTTGTCAAGTCCCTGCCGCATATTTCGGCGAGGAAGACGGTCTTTTTCTCCTTGAATTCCTATCAACCATGGGGTATAATAGGCAGAAAGAGAGCGAGGTGCCGAAAATGATGATTTCCACAAGGGGGCGTTATGCCCTGCGCGTTCTGGTCGACATGGCAGAGCATCAATCGGCGGGCTATATCCCGCTCAAGGAGATCGCCCAGAGACAGGAGATCTCGGAAAAATACCTGGAAAGCATCGTCAAGGATCTGGTAAAGGGCGGTATTGTGGAGGGCCTGCGGGGCAAGGGCGGCGGCTATCGCCTGCGCAGGGCGCCGGATGACTGCAGCGCTTATGAGATTCTGACGCTGATGGAGGGGACACTGGCGCCGGTGGCCTGTCTGGAAGAGGGAAACCCCGCCTGCCCGCGGATGGCCCGCTGCCGGACGCTGCCCATGTGGCAGGGCCTGGACAGAGTGATCCGGGATTACCTGAATGGGATCACCATAGAGGATCTGATGCGAAAGCAAAGCGACGGCTTTGACTATGTCATATGACGCGCTGTCCGGACAGGCCGGCACAATACTCTTCCCCCTTTTGATTTCCGCGTCCATATGCGGCGGCACGCCGTTTTTGTGCACAAAAGAGCTTCCCTTCCATTCCGAAGGGAAGCTCTTTTGGGAATCTTATGGTTGGGGTGTGGGAGGAACAACCTGGATATAAGCCTGACCCGGCCAGAGCGGTTCGGAAACGGAGATCGCCCGAATCCTGTAGTCCGTGTCCGAGTTGTCCATGCCAAGGCCGGCAAACGCGATCAGGTGGTTGAGACAGGTGGCGCCGAAAATACATTGGCCGTACTCCTCGGCAGATGCGTTGCCGATGCGCCTGCGAAAGTCCTCAGAGAAGAGGCTTTTCCCGGAATCGCTCCCGGAAGCCATGTCCAGGAACTCTGCCCGATCGTGGATCACATAGCTGTAGCTTTCCTCAAAGAACTGAAACGGGAAACCGATTCTGTCGGCCAGGGCTTCCCAGTCACCGTCCGCAATGGCCTGCTGCACGGCACGGGTAAAGCGCCGCTCCGGGCTGTCCGCCGGGTAGCTGAATGCCGGCTCAGCGGAAAACGGATTTTCCAGTTCCTTTACCCCGCCGTGAAACTCAGACTCTTCCTCAGAAGGGCCATCCGCGTAGAGAGCTTCCGAAAGCGTCCCGTCGGCGTTCACATCGTACATTCCGTCCAGTCCGGAGAATGCCTCGCCGTTCCATGTTTTGTCGCCGCATTCCATAAACCGGAGGGCTGGAGAGGGTACGTCATGAACGTCGCAGTCCATAAAGCTGATTCCGTCTGTCCGGAAGAACTGCGCGGCCCCCTGGCTGCATTCATAAATCTCCGTACGCAGAACGGACATGCCCGAGCAGTTCGACGCCTGAATGCTATGAAGAATGGAGAAAGCCCTTTGACGAAGGGGAACTGGCGGATATGGGCAA
>CAMVIC010000078.1 GCA_947167435.1 uncultured Clostridia bacterium
CCTCCTGCATCTGCTTTGCATAGTCCCGGGCCCGCTCGGCGCAGCGGTTGGGCTGGTCCAGGACCAGCAGGGCGTCCTCCGGAAGATAGTCCATGCCGCAGGCGTCCGGATAGATGACCGGCAGATAGCGGTCCGCGTCGGACAGGACAACGCCGCCCCGCAGCCGCTCCGCGTCTCCCCTCAGGGTGGCGGCGATGGCCGCGGCGTTTTCGCTGCTGCGGCGCCGGGCATAGCGCTCGGCAAACTTCTCCAGCTCCCGGGCCAGGGCCTCCGCCCCGCCCGCGCTCAGAGAGGGGAGGGTCTCCGCCGCCGGCAGAATGGTGCAGCGCTTCACCGCCTCGGTCCGCCGCTGGTCGGACACGTCGAAGTGTCCCATGGAGTCGATCTCGTCGCCCCAGAACTCAATGCGGACCGGCTCCGTGTCAGCCGGGGAGAAAAAGTCCAGAATGCCGCCCCTGCGGGAGAACTGTCCCGGCCCCTCTACCTGGGCCGTCCGGGCATAGCCGCAGCGGAGCAGCGCGTCCTCAATATCCTCAATGGCGCAGCTGCCCCCATCCTCGATGACAAAGGCGGCGCGCAGCAGTGTCTCCGGCGGCATACAGCGCTGCATCATGCCGGAGACGGAGGCGGCAATTACCTTTGCCTCGCCCCGGGCCATGGCGTAAAGCGCGGCCAGGCGCTTCTGCTCTCCCTGGCGGGAAGCAGCCTCCGCCGGATAGAATACATAGTCCCGCATGGTCAGGGTCTGTACCGGCTCACCCAGCATGGAGCGCAGGTCGTTGGCGGCGTTCTCCGCGGCGGTGTCGTCGGGGCAGAGCATGACCAAGGGCAGACCCGTCCGGTTTCGCAGGGCGGCGGCCAGATTGGCCCGGTGCACCGCAGAAAGTCCGGAAACGAGCGCAGGAAGCCCTCCGCTCTCCAGCAGACCGGGGAGGGCGGCGGCTTCCTTGTTTTCAAATATCTGATTGACTAAATTATTCATGGTTTGCTGATTGTACCATGTTTTCGGTACGGATGCAATCGTATGATATACAAGCCTGAGGCGGCACGATATTCCGCCTCAGGCTGTATGTGCACTTTCGATGTATCGGCTTAAATAGTCCTTCACCTCATAAAGGGAGGGCAGCACAACCTCCGCCTTCCGGCGGATTTCTTCGTCCGGCCCGGCAAGATCCGGCACCATGATGGGGTGCATCCCGCCGGCAAAGGCGGCGCGGATGCCGTTAAAGGAGTCCTCGATCACCCAGGCCTCTCCCGGTTTGACGCCGCATTTTTCGCAGGCCAGGAGGAAAATCTCCGGGTCCGGCTTGCTGCGGCTGACCATGTCGCCGGTGATTACGTGGTCAAAACAGTCCCGCAGCCCCCCGTCCTTCAGGCGGCTCTCCACCGTCGGCGCGTAGGTGGAGGAGGCCAGGGCAATCGGCAGCCCCTTCTCCCGCAGAAAGCGCAGCAGCTCCACGGCGCCGGGCTTGATGGGCAGGCGGCCGTCGGAGAAGCGCTCCATGTACAGGGAAAAGGCCGTTTCATAGAACCAGTCGAAGGGGAAATCCTCCCCGTATTCCTCTTTCAGGATGGCAATGGTTCTTGGCTTCGTGATTCCAAGGCACCGCTCATACACCCGGTCCATGTCCGAAAGCCCCCGCTGCTCCGCCAGCTCCCGCCAGCAGCTGCGCAGGGCCCGCTCGGAATCGAAAATCACGCCGTCCATGTCGAAAAGGACCGCTTTGCAGACGCTCATTTCGCTCTCTCCAGGGGACGGATGTCCACGTACCGGTCGTAGTCCCGGGCCTTGAGGCAGCGGGAATAGAAATCCCGGATCATCCGGTGGGCGACAGGGGACACGTCCGCCCTGTTTTTCATGGGCTTGCACATAAGCTCCACCGGCGAGCCGCCCAGGCGGTAGTCGCACTTCACCTGCACATAGCCGAAGCGGGCGAAGAATTTCCGCAGCTTGCGCAGATACTGGTCGTCCTCGTCCTGGAACACCGTCAGCTCCGCAAGCAGACCCTGCCTGTCGGCATAGCGGCGGTTTAAAAGCCGCATGGCCTCGATACCCAGTCCGTTTTCCCGGAACCAGGGAGTGATGCCGAAGTATTTCAGCATCGCGTAGCCGTAGGCGCTGCGGCACATGACCAGCGCATAGCCCTGGACGATGCCGGTCTCGCTGTCACAAAACAGCAGCAGCTCCTGGTCGCCCTTCCACATGGCCCTGTGAATGGCCAGCCGGGGCAGCAGTTCCTTTTCGTCAAAGTCCATCTGGAACAGGCTGTAGTAACGGTCCAGCTCCCGATGGCCTGCTTTTCTGATCTCCAACATCGTTTCTCTCCTGAAAATTCAAAACTAATTCAGCTCCTGGGCCCGGCAGAGGCCGGCGTAAATGCCGTTTTTCTCCATCAGCTCCCGGTGGGTGCCCATCTCCGAAATCTGCGTCCCGTCCACAACGGCGATGCAGTCGGCGTTTCGCACGGTGGAGAGACGGTGGGCAATTACGATGGTGGTGCGGCCCTGGCTCAGCTCGTCCAAAGCCCGCTGGATGTTCTGCTCCGTAACCGTGTCCAGTGCCGAGGTGGCCTCGTCCAGAATCAGCACCTTGGGGTTTTTCAGAAAGACCCTGGCAATGGAGATTCGCTGCTTCTGCCCGCCGGAGAGCATCACGCCCCGCTCGCCGATATAGCTGTCGTAGCCCTGGGGCATGGCAAGAATCTCTTCATGGATTTCCGCGCGTTTGGCAGCCTGCACGATCTCCTCGTCGCTGGCGTCTGGCCTGCCGTAGCGGATATTGTCCCGTACGGTGCCGGCGAACATGAACACGTCCTGCTGCAGGATGCCGATGTGTTTTCTGAGACTGGCCTGGGTCACGCTGCGGATATCCGCCCCGTCCACGGTGATGCTGCCCTCGCTGACATCGTAAAAGCGGGGAATCAGCTGGCACAGGGTGGTCTTGCCGCCGCCGGAGGCGCCGACCACCGCAAAGTGCTGACCGGGCCGGATGCAGAGATCAACGTGGCTGAGCACGGGGATGCCGTTGTCGTAGTGAAAGCTCACGTCATGGAAGGCAACCTCGCCCCGGATGGGGCCCAGGTCCCGGGCATCCGCCGCGTCCTGAATCCGCGGCTCGGTGCGCATGATCTCCAGAAAGCGCTCAAAACCGGCGGTTCCCTGCATGTACTGCTCGGAAAACTGCACCAGCTTGCGCAGCGGGGACAGAAAGGCGGACACATAGAGCGTAAAGGTGATCAGATCCACCGTGTCCATCTTCCCCTGCATGATGAGCAGGCCGCCCACGCTGATGACCAGCACCTGCATAAAGCCGGTGGTAAACTCCATCCCGCTCATAAACAGGCCCATGCTTTTGTAATACTCCACCTTGGCGCCCTTGAAGACTTCGTTGGCGGCGTCGAATTTCTCCGCCTCCTGCGCTTCGTTGCCGAAGGCCTTGGCGGTGCGCACGCCGGAGATGCTGCTCTCGATGGCGGCATAGATTTCGGCGGTTTTCCGCTTGACCTCCACGTTGGCCTTCCGCATCCGGGCGCGCTGGGAGACGGTAAACCATATGCAGACGGGCAGGGCGATGCTGAGCACCAGGGCCAGCTGCCACTGGAGGAAGAACATCATCACCAGAGAGCCCAGAATGGTGAGAGAGCAGATCAGCACGTTTTCCGGGCCGTGATGGCTCAGCTCCGTCACCTCGAACAGATCGCTGGTGATGCGACTCATGAGGACGCCGGTGCGGTTCTGGTCGTAAAAGCTGCAGGACAGCTTCTGCATATGGGTGAAGATGTCCCGGCGCATGTCCGCCTCGGTCAGCACGCCCATTCTGTGGCCCACCACGGTGATGATGTAATACAGCAATCCCTTGAGCAGATAGGCCAGGGCCAGCGCCGCCATCACCGCGAAAAAGGCGGCATACAGCTTTTCCGGCAGCATCTGCCGCATGGACTGGCGGGAGACGAAGGGGAAGACCAGGTCGATGACCGCAACCACCACCGCACACAGCATGTCGATGGCAAACAGCTTCCTGTGCCGGGCGATATAGGCCAGAAAGATTTTCAGATTCTTGTCGTGATAATTGATCTCTCTCATAGCTGTGAAGCGTAAAGGTCCCGCTGCTCCACGGCAAGCCGGTCGCAGCGGTTGTTGTACTCGTTGTCGGCGTGGCCCTTGACCCAGTGATAGTGCATCTCGTGCTGCCGTGTCAGGTCCAGCAGCATGGTCCAGAGGTCCGGATTCAGTGCCGGCTTTTTGTCCGACTTGACCCAGCCCTTCTTCCGCCAGCCCCAGGCCCAGCCCTTCTCCAGCGCGTCGATCACGTACCGGGAGTCGGACCAGAGCTCCACCGTGCATGGCTCCCGCAGGGCCAGCAGCCCCTGAATGACGGCGGTCAGCTCCATGCGGTTGTTGGTGGTCTGCGCCTCTCCGCCGGAGAGGACCTTTTCCACCCCGTTATAGACCAGAATGGTCCCCCAGCCGCCGGGGCCCGGGTTTCCGCTGCAGGCCCCGTCGGTATAGATGTTGACTGTTTTCATTCTCTTACAGATCCCGCTGATACCGATCCTTCAGAATCCGGTATTCGTCCCGCTCGATCAGGCCGATCTTCAGCCACTCGTCCAGCTGTGCAAGCCGCTGAGCTCTGTCGTAGGCCAGGTGGTCCTCTCCGCTGTGCGCATGGACGGCGCAGTAGGGCTCAGGCTTGGTGAAGCTGGTGCTGCGGGGGTCTGCCCGGCGGACGGCGGCGGACACCCGGCCGGGGACCGGATCCTCCCGCTCCGCCCGGGTTATTCCTTTCTTCGCGGCGGAGGCGAGGACGACGATCAAAACGATCAGAAGGACCAGAGCGGCCGCCGCCAGCTTCGTCAGGGTCTGAAAGTCGATCCCCGTCCGCAGGGACAGGCGGAACCAGAACTGCCAGAACTGCCGCCGCAGGGGGCGGATCTGCTGCTGAAAGCTGGGATTGTTCCACAGCGAGTAGCCCACATAGCCCAGGATGATGAGAACCCACACCCAGAGGCTGCCGGACTTTTTCCCTTTATTCTTTTTTCCGGCCTTGTTGTTTTCCCGTGCCGCCGTAGCCGACTGCCGGGCAGCTTGTACCTGTTCCCTGTTCATGCCTTAGTCCTCCTTGCGGTCCTCGGCTTTCTCCTCGGCGCTCTCGCTCTCTTCCTCTGCTTCCTTCTCGGTCTTCTCGATGGAGATCACCCGGCTGCCCGGCGCCAGGCGCATGATGCGCACGCCCTGGGTGGCGCGGCTGAGCAGGGAGATGCGCTCCACCGCCATGCGGATGATGGTGCCGTCGTCGGTGATGACCAGCAGGTCCTCGTCGCCGCTGACCATCTTCACGTCGGCCACGGGGCCGGTCTTCTCGGTCACGTTGTAGTTCTTCATGCCCAGGCCGCCGCGGCCGTGGACGCTGTATTCGCTCACGTCCGTGCGCTTGCCGTAGCCCTTCTCGGTGATGGAGAGGATGGCGCTGCCGCCGCTGGTGCTGCCGGCGCCAACCACGAAGTCGCCCTGGCGCAGGCGGATTCCCCGCACGCCGGTAGCCGTGCGGCCCATGGGCCGTACGTCGCTCTCCTGGAAGCAGACGGCCAGACCATCGTGGGTTGCGATCAGAATGTTCTCGCTGCCGTCGGTGGGAATGACGGAGATGAGGGTATCCCCCTCGTCCAGGGTCAGAGCCCGGATGCCGCTGGAGCGGATGTTCCGCAGGGCGGACTGGCTCATGCGCTTGACGGTGCCGTTGCGGGTGACGAAGAACAGGTACTTGTCCTCCTCCAGTCCTCTGGCCCGGATCATGGCGCTGACCTTCTCCGGCTCGTCCCCGTTCTCGATCTGGATGATGTTGACGATATTGGTGCCCCGGGCGTTTCTGCCCGCCTCGGGGATGGTGTAGCCCTTCTTCACAAAGACCCGGCCCTTGTTGGTAAAGAAGAGGATGTTGTCATGGGTGGAGGCGGTGAACACGGTCTCCACATAGTCCTCCTCCTTGGTGGCCATGGCGCGGATGCCCTTGCCGCCCCGGCCCTGGGCCCGGTACTCGCTCACCGGCAGGCGCTTGATGTAGCCGCCGTGGGTTAGAGTAAAGACGCACTGCTCCTCCTCGATCAGGTCCTCCATGTCGATCTCGTCGTCCACGTCCTGGATCTCGGTCTTGCGGGCATCGCCGTACTTGTCCCGCAGCTGGATCAGCTCGTCCTTCAGCACGCCCTTGATCTTCTCCGGGTCTGCCAGCAGGTCCTTGAAGTACTGGATCTTTTCCTCCAGCTCCTTGTACTCCTGCTCCAGCTTCTCCCGGTTCAGTCCCTGCAGGGCGATCAGGCGCATGTCGCAGATGGCCTGGGCCTGCACGTCGTCCAGCTGGAAGCGCTCCATCAGGTTCTGCTTGGCGTTGTCGTAGCTGGAACGGATGATGCGGATGACCTCGTCGATGTTGTCCTGGGCAATGAGCAGGCCCTCCAGCAGGTGGGCGCGCTCTTCGGCCTTGCGCAGGTCGTAGCGGGTGCGGCGGACGATGACCTCCTCCTGGAAAGTGAGATACTCGTCCAGGATGTGCCGCAGGGAGAGGATCTTGGGCTGGGTCTGGTTGTTCACCAGGGCCAGCATATTGATGGAAAAGCTGGACTGCAGCGCCGTCTGGGCAAAGAGCCGGTTCAGAACCACCTGGGGATTGGCATCCCGCTTGAGCTCAATGACGATGCGCATGCCGTTGCGGTCCGTCTCGTCCCGCAGGTCGGAGATGCCCTCCAGCCGCTTTTCACGGACCTGGTCGGCAATGCTGCGGATCAGCTGCCGCTTGTTGACCTGATAGGGAAGCTCGGTGACGATGATGCGGATGCGGTTCTGGCCGTGCTCCTCAAACTCGGTGCGTGCCCGGACCACCACTCTGCCCCGGCCGGTGGCATAGGCCTGGCGGATGCCGCTGCGGCCCATGATGATGCCCCGGGTTGGAAAGTCCGGCCCCGTCACATGCTGCATCAGGTCGGCCAGGGTGGCCTCGGGATTGTCCAGCACGCAGACGCAGGCGTTGATGACCTCGGTGAGGTTGTGGGGCG
>CAMVIC010000079.1 GCA_947167435.1 uncultured Clostridia bacterium
CGTAAAACGCACGGTCGCCGATGCTGGTGAGGCCCTTGTGGAGGCGCAAGGACCGGATGCCGCGCCGCAGATCATACCAGGGTGCGTGATCCTCTGCGCTGTAATCCGCCATTTCACCTGAGCCCCGGATCGTAAGGGTGCCGTTAGCAAAGGACCAGGTCAAATTGTGTCCGTCCTTTCCGCAGACGCCGGACGTCGTTTCGGCGGCGGCTGTCGGCGCGGGGGCCAGGGTCAGCAGCAGGGAGAGCAGAAGGAACAATGCCAGCAGTCGGTTTTGTTTCATGTTGGTTACCTCCGGGTTATTTGTGTTTTTTTATCCGTGTTTTTCGCCGCGGGAGACGGGACGCCGAAGAACCGGGGACTGAAGATTGAAAAACAATATGGGTATCTAATTTGATCCGGTATTCTCACCGGTAAGAGACAGATAGTCTCCGATTTTTCCCGCGCAATATAGCGGCAGGGTCAGCAGGCGATACGGTTTTCCCGGGTGATCGGAACCGGCCGGTGTTCTGGTCTCAATCAGAGAATACTCCCGGTCATATAAGCGCACGGCTGTCTCCTCAGCACTGTTTTCAAGAAACTGATGCAGGGATTTCAGCGTTCCGTCTTTTCCGGATTTGACCTCCACCGGAATCAACCCACCCTGCCACGGGTATACAAAATCGACCTCCGCATTGGATTGTTTTTTCTCTCTGGCCCAGAAGGCAGGTACGTTCAGTTCTTTTCTGCCCTGCGCAAGCAATTCCTGCCAGACCACCTGTTCCGCGAGTGTTCCCCTGTAAACATCCGTCAGCTTTGTATTCTGAAAAAACATGGCCTGTATGCCGAGGCTGTAATTGATCAGTCCGGAATCCAAAAGCTGCAGTCTGGGCCTGAGCTTCTTGTCCGGGTAAACGGGAAGCTCTGTACGCGTAACCGGATAGCGAAGATAAAGAAGCATTGCGCGCTCCAGCTTTCGCATACTGTTGCTCACGTCCAGGGAGCGGTAGCCGCTGTTTCCGAATTTCTCAAATGCAATTCGATTCCCGCTCTCCTTGGGGGCCGTTTCAATCACATGTCGAATCACGTCTCCCTCATGGGATGTAGAGGCATATTTGCTGACATCATCCTTGTATGCAGTCAACAGATTGGCGTATACCGGCGCAAGCTGAGATAAATCTCTGGTTTCTACATAACGGGAAACGGCTTCCGGCATTCCGCCCACAAATGAATACAAGCGGAACAGCTTGCTGAGCTTATCATGAGCAAGCATCGGAATCGGGGTCGCCCGATAGCAATCCAACGCAGCTTCCTCACCAAGCGCCCCCATGAACTCCTCAAAATTCATGGGGAACAGATACAGATATTCCACACGGCCGACGGGGAAGCTGATCTTCCGCTTTTCCATCATGATTTCCAGGAGAGAGCCGGCACTGATCACATACAGTTCTGGAATTTCCTCGTAGAAATACCGCATCAGCATGACTGCCCTGGCCGAGTACTGAATCTCATCCAGAAAGAGCAGCGTCTCCCCTTCCCGCCGAATTCCCTTCTCCAGGCAGATATACTGGATCAAATCTTTCACCGGGAGTTCATTCTCAAACAAATGACGGTCCTGTTCGGCTTCAAGGTTCAGATAAATGAAGCAGTCAAAGGACTGCCCAAATTTCTTAACCAAAGTAGTCTTTCCTGTCTGACGTGCACCGCGCAGCACCAGCGGCTTCCGATACGGGGAAGCTTTCCACTGCTGAAGCTCCTGCTCTGCATTTCTATAGAAATCCATATCTGACACCTCGAGCGGAAATTAACAAAGTCAAGGTGATTTTAATCCATCGTCTTAATAAAGTCAAGGTGATTTTGCTGAATATGCCATTTAAAGTCAGGGCTGTCGTTTTGAGTCTGCGGGAAAGCCGTTGTGAATCGGCGTTTCCGCGTGTAGGGGCGCTTTCCCTTCGGGACTAAGGGCTTCGCCCTGTCGCTGAAGCGCCCGCGGACATGGTACCGCGTCGACGTTTTCGGGAGGGGCATACCCGCAGGGCACGCAGAGCCCCTCCCCTACGGTGGCGAATCTGCATTCTTGCGTGCAGGCAGGGCTTGCGGAGGCATCCGGGGATGCCTCCCTGCGGGGCATCGGCCACATTTTTGCGCGCAGGGCGGGATGAGTTCATCCCGCCCTGCTGAAAACTGAAAACTGAAACCCGAAAGCTGTTATAAGGTCTCCAGCTGCTTCAGGACGTAGTCGGTCAGGTCTTCCCGGTTGATTACGTCGGTGTGCAGCACGGGCTTTTCCTTCAGGCCTGCCAGGCCTTTGGGGATGCTCAGGCCGCTGCGGGCGGCCAGCTGCTCCATCTGCTGGAACTCATCCCCCTCCGCCTGTTCGCCGATGGCGGCGAGCACCGCCGCCGGGAACTTGAAGGGGGAGGCGGTGGACAGCACCACCACCGGCGCCTGGTCCTGCCGGGCAGCCTTGAACTTTTCCGCCACGTGGAAGGCCACCGCCGTGTGGGGGTCGCAGAGATAGCCCTGCTCCCGCCAGATTCTGCCGATGGTCTCGCGGCACTCGTCCTCGCCGCAGCAGCCGCAGTCGAAGCTCTCCTGAATGGCGGCCAGGGTCTCCAGGTCCAGATGGTAGACGCCGTATTTGCTCAGCTCGTCCATCCAGAAGGCCACCTTCTCCGTGTCGCCTCCGGAGGCCAGGAACAGCAGCCGCTCCAGGTTGGAGGAGACCAGGATGTCCATGGAGGGAGAGCTGGTCTTGTGAAACTGCCGGTTCCGGTCATAGACGCCGGTGCGCAGAAAGTCGGTGAGGACCCGGTTTTCGTTGGAGGCGCAGACCAGGCGTCCCACGGGCAGGCCCATGAGCTTGGCGAAGAAGCCGGCCAGGATGTCCCCGAAGTTGCCGGTGGGCACCACGTAGTCCACCGGCTGCCCCACTTCGATCCGCCCACGGCGGACAAGCTCGGCGTAGGCGATGAAGTAATACACCACCTGGGGGGCCAGACGGCCGATGTTGATGGAGTTTGCGGAGGACAGGCGCCTTCCCCTGCAGGACGCCGCCGGCGTTGATGGCGGCGAAGGCCCGCTTGACGCCGGTCTGGCAGTCATCAAAGTTGCCGCGCACGGCGCAGACCTTCACGTTCTTCCCCTCCTGGGTCACCATCTGGGCCTTCTGCACCGGCGAGACCCCCTCATCCGGGAAGAACACCAGGATGCCGGTGCCCTCCACGTCGTGAAAGCCCTCCAGGGCGGCCTTGCCGGTGTCGCCGGAGGTGGCGGTGAGGATGACGATCTTGTCCTGCACCCCCTCCTGTTTCCGGGCGGCGGTAATGAGCTGGGGCAGCATGGACAGGGCCACGTCCTTGAAGGCGGCGGTGGGCCCGTGGAACAGCTCCAGGGCATAGTCCTCCCCCACCTGTTTAAGCGGGGTCAGCTCCTCGGCGGCAAATTTGCCCTCGTAGGCCCGGCAGACCAGGGTATCCATGCCCTGAAAGCCCGGCAGCAGATGCCCCAGGATTATTTCCGCCATGCCCAGGGGCGGCAGATTCAGGCAGGCTTGCCAGTCAAAGGGCCGCTCTGCCAGACCCGGGTCGATATACAGTCCGCCGTCGGGGGCGATGCCCTCCAGCACGGCGGCGGTGTCTGCCGCCTGATGGGCGCTGCGTGTGCTCTGATACAGCATGTGTTTGTTCTCCTTTAAACAGTTTATTCCATGGCCAAAAGCTTCACGTTGTCCACGCCGGGGGTGGCCTCCAGGCTCTCCACCAGGGCGGCCAGGGGGCCGGACAGGCCGCTTACGTCCAGGGTCAGCGTGACGCTGGCCCGGCCGTGGATGGGCGGGCTCTGGGTGATGGTGAGGACGCTGCCTCCGGCCGTGGAGATGCGCTGCAGCAGGGCGCTGAGCACGCCGGGCTCGTGGTCCAGCATCATGGCCAGCACCGCCTGCCGCCCGCCCTCCATGTCCGCCGGGGCGAAGATACAGTCCTTGTACTTATAATAGGTGCTGCGGGAAATGCCCACCTGGCGGACCGCCTGGCTCACGTCCCGAACCCGGCCGCTCTCCAGCAGGCGCCGTGCCTGCAGCACCTTTTCATAGTAATCCGGCAAAATGCTTTTGTGAATGATGAGATAGTTCTCCAGCATTGTTCAAAGTCTCCAATTTGGAAAATGGGTCTTGCATTTCCTGCGCCCCTATGATACACTGTCCACGTCAAAAATACAAGTGTCTTTTTCTCGCGGACAGAAAATTTTTTGAGAGGATACATTACCATGAAAGTTGCGGTTTTGGGATACGGCACCGTGGGATACGGTGTGTATGAGATGCTGGGCCGGGCAGCCGGTCTGGAGCAGGGGCCGGTGCTGGTGCGCCCGGGCAAGAACGACGCGCCCTTCAAGGTCACAAGCATGGACGAGATCGTGAACGATCCCTCCGTGGACGCCGTGGCCGAGGTCATGGGCGGCGTGGAGCCGGCCTTCACCTATGCGGCGGCGGCCCTGGGTGCGGGCAAGCACTTCGTCACCTCCAACAAGGCCCTGGTGGCCGCGAAAGGCGTGGAGCTCAATGCCATCGCCCGGGAAAAGGGCGTGGCCTTCCTGTTCAGCGCGGCCTGCGGCGGCGGTGTCCCCTTCCTGCACAACCTGGCCCTTGCCAGAGAGAGCGACCGGATTCTCTCCCTGGGCGGCATTCTCAACGGCACCACCAACTATATGCTGGACGCCATGCAGCGCCTGGGCCTGGACTACGCGGACGTGCTGAAGGACGCCCAGCGTCTGGGCTACGCCGAGGCGGACCCCACGGCGGACGTGTCCGGTCTGGACGCCCTGCGCAAGATCATGCTGGCCTGCGCCGTGGCCTATGACCGGCTGCCGGATGAGGGGCTTCTCAACGAGGGCATCGAGTCTGTCACCGCCGCCGACGTGAAGCATTTTCAGTCTCAGGGCTATACCTGCAGGCTGCTGGCCAGGGGCGGGCAGAACGAGGACGGCAGCGTTTACGCCTACGTGGAGCCGGTGCTGCTGCCGGAGGGTTCGCCGGAGTGTTCCGTGCTGCAGAACTACAACATGGCCCGCTACGAGGGCGAGTGCGCCGGTCCCATCGTGCTGATGGGGCAGGGCGCGGGCCGCTGGCCCACCGCCTCCGCCGTGCTGCGGGACCTGAGCGGCATCCTGCGGGGCGAGCGGGCCATGCTGCAGCCCGGCTGCGTCCGCGCCGCGGCGGACAACAGCGGCAGCGCCCACGCCTATTACGTGCGCATGCCGGCGGATCAGGCCTGCTTCGAGGCGGAGAAGTGCGAAAAAGACGGCGACTGTGTCCGCCTCGTCACCCGGCCCCTGCCGGTTTCTCAGATGCACGCGAAGGTCAAGGCCCTGCGGGCAGAGGGCGTGCCGGTGTTCTTCGCCGCGATAGGAGGCTGAGGGATGCTGAAGGTTGCGAAATTCGGCGGCTCCTCGGTTGCGGGGGCCGAGCAGTTCAAAAAGGTAAAGGCCATTGTGGAGGCGGACCCGGCAAGACGCCTGGTGGTGTCCTCCGCGGCGGGCAAGCGCAACCGGGAAGACCACAAGCTGACGGATCTGCTGTATCTGTGCCACGCCCACCTGACCTACGGCGTCAGCTGCGCGGACATCCTGCACACCATCGAGCAGCGCTTTGTGGAGATCCGGGACCAGCTTGGCCTGCAGTACGAAATTGAGAAGGACCTGGCCGCATTGCGCGGCAGGCTCAGCAAGGACATGTCCGTGGACGAGCTGGTCTCCCGGGGCGAGTATTTCACCTCCCGGCTGCTGGCGGAGTATCTGGGCTTTGCCTTTGTGGACGCGGCGGACTGCGTCTTCTTCGGCCTGGACGGACAGATCGACCGGGAAAAAACCTACGCCGCCATCGCCGGGGCCCTGAAAGAGCACGAAAAAGTGCTGATTCCCGGCTTTTACGGCAGGCTGCCCACCGGGCGCATCAAGGTGATGAGCCGGGGCGGCAGCGACATCACCGGCTCCCTGGCCGCCGCCGCGGTGAACGCGGACGTATATGAAAACTGGACGGACGTGTCCGGCATTCTGATGGCGGACCCCCGGATTGTCAAGGACCCCAGCCCCATCGCCGGCATCACCTTTGCCGAGCTGCGGGAACTTGCCTTCATGGGCGCCTCGGTCCTCCACGAGGACTCGGTTCAGCCGGTGAAGGAGAAGGGCATCCCCCTGAACATCCGCAACACCAACCGGCCCGAGGACCCGGGCACCATGATCATGGACAAGATCGAGGAGGAGGGCAGCCAGGACCGCTTCATCACCGGCATCGCCGGGCGGCGGAACTTCACCATCCTGACTCTGACCAAGCGGAACATGAACCAGAGCAGCACCCTGCGAAACGCCCTGGAGATTCTGGACCGCTACCGGGTGCCGGTGGAGCACATCACCCTGGGCCTGGACTCCTTCGCGCTGGTGGCCTCCTCCGCCGCACTGGGCGACGGGCTTTACGACGTGATCGCGGACCTGAAGAAGACCTGCCGTCCCGACGACGTGCACATCCAGGAGGATATCGCCCTGGTGGCCGCCGTGGGCCGCAAGATGCCCTCCCGGCCCGGCGTCTCCGGCCGCCTGTTTGCGGCTTTGGGCGCCGCGGGCGTCAACATCCGCACCATCGCCCAGGCGGCAGACGAGCTGTCCATCATCGTGGGCGTGGCAAACGATCAGTTTGAGACCGCCATCCGGGTCATGTATGACGGCTTTGCCGGATGAACGCGGAGCGTTCATCAGTTTTCAGTTTTCAGTTCTTAGAATATAAGGAGAGGATAAAAATGAAAAAATACAACGTTGCGATTCTGGGCGCTACGGGCGCCGTGGGCTGTGAGATGCTGAAGGTACTGGAGGAGTACCAGATCCCCGTGGATCGGCTGCTGCCTCTGGCCAGCGCCAGAAGCGCCGGC
>CAMVIC010000080.1 GCA_947167435.1 uncultured Clostridia bacterium
TGTGGAAGTCGTCGTCAAACTGCTTTTCCACCATCTCGTTGTAGCGCTCCATGGTGGCGAGGAAGGTGTCCACGGGGATGCCCAGCTGCTCGGCCAGACCCTCCAGCGTGTCGGAGACGATGGTGTTGCCGTTGGCCACGTCGCCCTCTACCATGCTGGTCACGTCGTCATCGGTGAAAGGATCGCTCAGGGCGTTGCGCAGCGTATCCCAGAACATGCCGCCACCGGTGCCGCCCTCCAGAGTCTTCCGGTTGTAGCTGCCGTAGTTGGAGTCGAAGATGGAGAAGGCGATGTTGTCGGTCTGGTTCATGATGTTCATGGATTTGCCCTGGACCCAGGCACCCTCGTTCATGAAGCGTTTGCCCTCCATGTTGACAAAGGGGAAGCAGCCGTGGAACATGGCGTTGGCCTGGGGATGCAGCATCAGCGGGAAGGGGCCGCCCTCCTGCATCTTGCCGCCGGCCCAGAGACCCATCTTGTGGCCGTCGCCGGTGGAGAAGCCCGCCGGGGCGTGCTCGCAGCGCTGGACGCGGTTCACATAGTCGTCGCAGTAGTAGGCGCACATCTCGGGATCCTCGTGAATGCCGCCGGTGGCAAGAATGACGCCCTTGGTGGCCTTGAAGAGGATCAGCTCGCCGTCATGCTCGGCAAAGACGCCCTTCACCGCGCCGTCTTCCACCAG
Source organism: uncultured Clostridia bacterium (assembly GCA_947167435.1). The sequence continues at coordinate 683 of CAMVIC010000080.1, forward strand.
CAGATCCTGGGCCTTGGTGTTGAAGATAAAGGTGGCCGGCTTTTCGTGCTTCTCGGCGTTCTTGGCGTCGGTGTAGCAGACGTTGGAGGCGGCGAAGTAACCGCAGTGCTCGTCAAAGGTGAAGCTTCCGTCGGGACGGAACATGTGATAGTCATAGGTCTCGGGCACGATGGCCTTGGGGGCGTGGGCGCGGAAGGAAGCGGGATGTACACCGTACTCAGCGCATTTGTCAATCAGCCAGTTGCCGGTGGCCGGCGCATAGTTGAACCACATGCTGACCAACGCCTCGTTGACGCGGCTGCCGCAGCGCTGAATCCAGATGTTCTGGTGCTGGACCACGTCGGTCAAAGCTTCCATGTAGCCCTCATCCACCTGCTGCTGCACGAACTTGGTGTTGACCATGCCGATGCCGCCGCCCTGCCCGTGGATTTTGCCCTGCTGTTCGAGAATGATGGCCTGCACGTTGTTGTCTGCCAGTGCTGCCGCGGCAGCACAGCCGGCGTTGCCGGCGCCGACGACGACAACCTCAGTGGTGATGACCTTGGCGGCGTCAGCTTCCACATGGTTATAGGGATTGGTGAAAAAGCCGGGCTTCTCTCCGGGGTCGTTGCGGTTGAGGCCGGCGGCCTCCGCAGTGGTGTTGGTGCCCAGACCCAGACTGCCGATGGTCAGGGCTGCTGCACCCGCAAGGGAACCTTTCAGAAAATCTCTTCTCGATACTTTTTTCATAAAGACCTCCTTAAATTTGAATTTTGTGATGTGTCCTTCTTAGACACATTTACTAAAAATATTATAACAATCAGAAAAAATATGTCAATACTTTCCAGAATAAATATGTCAATACTTTCCGAAAAACTGTCATCGCAGGAGGTGCAAAAAAGAGCCTCCGGCGCAGATGCGTCGGAGGCTCTGAAAAACAGCGGATCAGCCGTCGATGGGGACCAGTTTGCCCAGCACGATATACCGGGCGTCGTCATACTCATAGGAGCAGGTGGACAGAATCACGATATGGTCCTGCGCGGTGGCGCGCACATTGCTTGCAAAGTTGGAATAGCTGTAAGCACGGTCCAGATAGTTCTGGAAGGTACTGGTTTCCGGGTGAATCATCATATAGACTTCCGAGTCACCGCTGGTCACATAGGCGGCGAAGAGCTCCAGCCGGTAATTCTGATTGGGCGTCAGGATGTACATGTTGGGATGCTCGGTGTAGTAGCTTGGATTCTTGTAATTGCTGAGACTGGCGAACATGGAACCGTCGTTCATATGGTGACCATAGAGAATGGTGTTTACGCCGGAAAAATCACTGGCACAGGCATAGTCCATGAAGATGGAACCGCCGCCTGCATAGGAGCCGTCGATGTGCCGGTGCAGATAATAGTCATTGTCGGCCGCCTGGACAATGGGGTAATTGATGACGGTGCCGGGGCTGTAGATCCAGCCGACGATGTCGCTGTTCTGGGAGCGCAAACCGGCAAAGTCCACATTCATATCCAGCTCTTTGGGCGTCTCGGTGACCTGAGGCTGTTCGGGACTGACCGCAAAGGGCGTGGTCTTCGGCGCGTTGGTGACGTACTGGCTGGAGAGAGAATTGTACTTCTGCTCCGAGACTTTATAATCATGCATGATGCTGTACAGCTTATAACCGCTGAACAGGAAAACGCCGGTGAACACAGCGGCAAGAATAAACAGCACTGCTTTAACGGTTTTTTTCAAGACGCTCGCCTCCTCTAAAGACAGGCAACATTATACTGCAAGGATGTGAAAAAGAAAAGCAAAGATTTCTTAAGATTGCCGATTTGAAGAAGAAACTTTACAATTTAGCAACAATACGGCGGACAGAATCAGGAGAATCCCAAGGGCGGAGAAAGGCGTCAGCGCTTCTTTGAAGACCAGAACGCCAAACAGGGTGGCGACCATGGGTTCCACCGTGGCCAGAGTGGCGGCCCGGCTGGCCTCCACGGAGCGGAGTCCCAACGTGTAGCTGAGAAAGGGGATCACCGCAGTCACCAGAGCCATCAGAAGGAAGAAGAGGGACAGGCGCAGCGGGGAAGGGGAGGCCAGAATCCGGGATACAAGTGCGGCCGGGGGACTGATGAGCCAGGAGCCCACTGCGGCGATCAGAAAGGTGTAGGCGGTGACCGTCAGAGGGGAATAGCGGCGCAGGGCGAAGGTGCCGAGGATGCTGTACAGTCCGTAGCCCAGGCCGGAGCCGAGGCCGATGAGAAAGCCCGCGGCGGTCAGACCGCCGCCGCTCAGTCCGGAGATCAGCACGCAGCCGGAGAAGGCAAGCGCCAGAGCCAGAAGCCTGGTACCGTTCATCCGCTCATGGAAGAACAGGATGGACAGCAACATGACCCAGATGGGGGAGGTGTACAGCAAAATGGCGGCGGTGGACAGGGGCATCATGCGGATGGCGGTAAAATAACAGACGGTAAAGAACAGAATGCTGGCAAGGCCCAGCCCCAGGAACAGGGGCAGGTCCCACAGCCGGATCCGAAAGCCGCCCGGTTCCTTTACCAGAAGCAGAAGACAGAAAACCGCAGCTGAAAGCGTCAGCCGGGCTGAGGTGATCTGCAGGGACGAAAAGCCCAGCGCGCTCAGCCTGCGGACAAAAAGCCCCATGCTGCCCCAGAATACGCCGGCCAGCAGAATCAGCACAACGCCACGCCTGTTGTTTTTTTCCATCGGGCATCAACTCCACACGCTTCGGATGCTGTGCCGCATCCGGAACACAGAATAGCAAAAAAGACACGCCAAAACGTGTCTTTCTTGTGGAGGCGCCACCCAGACTTGAACTGGGGAATCGCGGATTTGCAGTCCGCTGCCTTACCACTTGGCTATGGCGCCATATAAAGCTTGCGGGGTTTAACCCGCAAGACTTTTGGAGCGGGCAACGAGGCTCGAACTCGCTACCTCCACCTTGGCAAGGTGGCGCTCTACCGGATGAGCTATGCCCGCATAAAACCCCTTTAAAAAAGGGGTGGTGCCTCCGGTCGGAGTTGAACCAACGACACGCGGATTTTCAGTCCGCTGCTCTACCTACTGAGCTACAGAGGCATATGAACGTATGGTGGGAACAACTGGACTCGAACCAGTGACCCCCTGCTTGTAAGGCAGGTGCTCTAACCAGCTGAGCTATGCTCCCCCGCGACAGCTTTGTCATGATACTAAATTTTTTTGCTGTTGTCAAGATATTCTTTTTATTTTTTTTCAGGATCTGCAGAGGGACTTTCCACGTCACCCTTACGGGACAGAATCTGCTTCAGATCATCCGGCGTGAAGGAGTAGGAGGCGTCGCAGAACTGACAGGATACCTGAATGGGCTCGTCAGAATGAATCATGGACTGAAGCTCGTCGTCCGAGATGCAGGAAATCGCATAGGCAACACGTTCCCGGCTGCAGCCGCAGCGATATCCCACGGGCGCTTCACCCACCAGGTGATATTCAAAGCCTTTGAGAACCTGAGCAAACACCGCGTCCGCGCCGTCCTCGTCCAGGAGCGTGGTGAGCTGGTCCATCAGGAAAATATTGTCTTCCAGTTTGCCGATCATCTCCTCGTCGGCGCCGGGCATCAGCTGCACGATGAAGCCGCCGGCGGCACGGATGGAAGTGTCCGTATCAACCAGAACGCCCAGGGCACAGGCAGAGGGCACCTGCTCACTCTCCAGAAGATAGGCCGTCAGGTCTTCGGCAATTTCGCCGCTGACCAGTTCCGTAGAGCCGATATAGGGTTCCTTCAGTCCGATATCCCGGCTTACCGTCAGCATCCCATCCCTTCCGACGGCGCCGCCCACGTTCAGCTTGCCGTCTGAACGTAGGGGAAGGGATATCTGGGGATTGCCCACATAGCCGCGCACAAAGCCCTCATGGTCGGATACGGCGACCACGCTGCCGATGGGACCGCCGCCGTTAATGCGAATGGTCAGGCTGGCGTTCTCCTCTTTCATGCTCTCTCCCAGGAGAGAGGCAGCGCAGAGCGTTCTGCCCAGCGCGGCGGAGGCGGTAGGGGAGCAGTTGTGAATCTCCCGGGCGCGCTGTACGGTGTCCCTGGCGGTGATTACCGCCATTTTGATCATGCCGTCTCCGGCAGTAGCACGAATAATCTTATCCATTGTTTTCCTCACTTTTTCGTTTCGCCGTCACAAACAGCCTGCCGGAATCGCCCTGGGGGCAGTCTCTGCGCAGCCGAATCTCGGTGAAGCCTGCTTCTTCCAGCAGCTTTTTCAATTGCTCCGGCTCGTGGGCATATTCCACATGCTCTTCACCGCTGCGCCGCCATAGCCGGCCCTGCCGTTCAAACAAATCCATGCCATACAGAATCGAAGCGCTTTCCGTATCAAAGTCCGCCCGCCACAGGCAGAGCACGTCCGGCTTTTCATCCACAAAAACCTGACCGTCCAGAGAGCGGAAAAAGTCCGGCGTGTGGATATCGAAGATGAGAAGTCCGTCCGGTCGGACAAACAGATACAGGCGGTGAAACACCTCCGGCAGCGTCTCGGGGGAAAGATAATTCATCCCGTCCAGGGAACAAAACGCCGCGTCCACCGTCCCATATAAATCGAGGAGGGCGGCATCCTGACAGAGAAAGAGAGGCGCTGTCTCCAAACGGCGGCATTTGTCGCGGGCCTGCATCAGCATATCCACGGAAGCGTCCACGCCGATGAGTTCATAGCCGCGCCGGGTCATCTCCGCGGTCAGAGTGCCGGTTCCGCAGCAGAGGTCCAAAAGGAGGCGAAACTCCCCGCCGCAGCGTTGAAATTCCGCCTCGTAGAAATCTGCAAATTCTTTGTATGGAATGTCCCCGGTCAGCGTGTCATACCATGCGGCCAGAGCAGTATAGCTGCTCACTTCTCCGACTCCTCAAGTCTGCTGAATACGATATCATAGCCGCCGCGGCCATACTGCAGCGAACGGTTGACCCGGCTGATGGTGGCGCTGGAGGCGCCGGTCTCGGCCAGAATATCGTTGTAAATCTTCCCCTCATGCAGACAGGCGGCAACCTGGTAGCGCTGCTCCAACGCCATCAGCTCCGTCACGGAGCAGAGATCGTCAAAAAACTTCATGCATTCTTCCACGGTGTTGAGAGACAGAATCGCCTTATACATACCTTCGTTGCGCGGTTTGTTCTGCCTTTTGTTCATGTGAGCCTCCTGTGTGATTGAATTCGGTAACAATCGTATTATCGTATTAATTGGAACACCAGTATTAATATACTACACCAGCGATTCAGAAAAGTAAAGAGCTGAAGTTCTAAATTTTAAGAGACAGTGAAAACCACTTGCAGAAAACACGCAGGCAAGATATAATGTATGTCATGTATAATGGAAAGGGTGAGCACAATGTGGTTTGCAGGCGGATTCCTGAATATGACCGTGGTCTGGCTGGTGGCCATGATTCTGCTTCTGGTCGTCGAAGCGATCGTACCGGGACTGATTTCCATCTGGTTTGCTTTCGGCGCCCTTGGCGCATTGATTGCGGCACTGACGGGCGCGGCCATCTGGCTGCAGGTTTTCTGGTTCCTGTTCCTCTCTGTTTTGGCCCTGATTCTCACAAGGCCGCTGGCAAAGAAATATATTAACGGCCGCATCGTTCCGACAAACGCCGATGTGATTATCGGCAAGGAGTGCGTGGTTACGGAGGCGATTGACAACGTGCTGGGGACAGGCGCGGTTTCCGTTGGCGGCAAGGTATGGACCGCGCGGATGGAGCGCGACAATCTCACAGCCAGAGAGGGCGAGCGGGTGCGCGCTGTAAGGATTGAGGGAGTCAAGCTGATCGTAAGTCCCGTGGATGAGTAATGCCTTAGTTTTTCAATAACAATAAAAAAAGGAGCGTATGAAAATGTATTTCGGCGGCATGTCAATCGTTGTGATTGCATTGATTCTTCTGGTTCTGTTTATTCTGATTCGAAACATCCGCGTTGTCCAGCAGGCACGCGCCTACGTCATTGAGCGTCTGGGCGCCTACAAAACCACTTGGAACGTTGGCCTGCATTTGAAGGTTCCCTTCATTGAACGGGTGGCCAAGGTGGTCTCCCTGAAGGAGCAGGTTGCGGATTTCCCGCCCCAGCCCGTGATCACCAAGGATAACGTCACCATGCAGATCGACACGGTCGTGTATTTCCAGATCACCGACCCGAAGCTCTTCACCTACGGCATCGAGCAGCCTATGG
>CAMVIC010000081.1 GCA_947167435.1 uncultured Clostridia bacterium
GGCATTTTTCACCAGGCGCTGGCATTTCCGGTCGGTGATCAGCGGCGTAGTCAGCAAGGCGTTGTCCGCAGCGGCGCGGCCGTGCCAGCGGCCGTCCCCCAGAACGAGGGTACAGCTTGCGGTCGTGCGCTTTTCGCCCCTGTGCAGGCGGACCTCCATCCGGTCCCCCTCAGGTTTTCCCTCCGGGTACCGGGGCCGCTCCGCCGGGAACAGCGTCAGCAGCATCTGCTCCACCGCGTATTTATAGGAATGTCCGTCCAGATACAGCTTCACCCATGTCCCTCCGCGCCCCGGCTGCGGGGCTTAAACTAATAGAACTTATTATAGCAGATTCTTTTGCTCGGCACAATGTGCAAAGCAATGCCAAATTCAGGAAAAAAGAAAATTTTTTTGAAGAAATTCAAAATTTTGTTGGTAATTCCCGGGCAAATGTTGTAAAATACATGTGTAGAGTAATATGATAGGGGTATTTTTTGATGTTTGAGGTCGGAGATAAGATTATTTACGGGGAGAACGGTGTCTGCACCGTGGAAAAAGTGGCTCCCCTGGCGCTGAACGGCGCCCCGCAGGACAAGCTGTATTACCATCTGACCCCGCTGGTAGGCACGGGGACCTACTTTGCGCCGGTGGACTCCGGGGCTTATATGCGCCCGGTCATGAGCCGCGCGGAGGCCGAGGCGCTGATTGACGCCATGCCCGGCATTGAGCCTGCCATCTGCAACGACAACCGCTTCAACCACGTCGACGCCTTTTACAAGGAGCTGTTCCGGCAGCACAGCTGTGAGGCGCTGGTCTCCATCGTCAAGGGTCTGCACCAGCGGATGACCGAGCGCAAGACCAAAAGCAGCCGGGCAGAGGCCACCATGAAACGGGCCAAGGACATGCTTCACGGCGAGCTGTCCGTGGCGCTGGATATGGAGTTTGACCAGGTAGAGCCCTATATCCTGAGCCGTGTCGGGGGAGCGTAATCTCCCGGCTTCATCCGACTGCAAAGATGTTGATCATGAGCGAATCGCCCGAGTTTCCCCCATGGGAAGCTCGGGCGATGTTTTTCTGTTTTCCGTATTTTACGCCATGGCTTCTCTGGCCGTGTTGACAATGTCCTGCACGGACAGACCGTAGGCGTCCAGCAGCTCCGCCGCCTTGCCGCTGCGGGGATATACGTCCCGAAGGCCCATGCGCAGCACCTTGCAGGGATGGAACTGGCAGGCTGCCTCGCAGATGGCGCTGGACATGCCGCCGTAGATATTGTGGTCCTCCACGGCCACGGCGCAGCCGCAGCGCTTCAGTACCGCAGTCACGCCCTCGGTGTCCAGGGGCTTGACGGTGGATACGTCCACCAGGGTGGCGTTGACGCCCTCGTCGTGCAGCTGCTCCAGCGCGGCGATGGCCCGGTCCATGACAAAGCCGCCGGCAAAGATGGCCACGTCGTCGCCGTAGCGCTTCACCTCGCGGATTTTGCCGAAGGTAAAGGGCGTCCCCTCCGGGAACACCTCCGGCTCGCGGCCGGAGCCCAGCCGCAGATACACGGGGCCCTCCACCTGCATCATGGCCCTGGCGGCCAGATAGGCCTGCTGGGCGTCCGCAGGGGTCAGAATCTTTACGCCGGGCATGCTGCGCATGATGCCCACGTCCTCGTAGAACTGGTGGGTTACGCCTTCGCGCTCGCCGCCCAGCATGCCGCCGTTGAGGCCGATCAGCTTCACGTTCAGCCCCGGATAGGCCACAAAGGTGCGGATCATCTCGCAGGCGCGCATGGTCAAAAAGCCCGCGTAGGAAACAACGATGGGCTTCATGCCGGTGGTGGCCATGCCGGCGGCGATGTCAACCGCGTCCTGCTCGGCAATGCCCACCTCGATCACTCGGTCGGGAAACTCCTCCCGGAATTTGGTGGCGCGGGCGGCGGCCACCGCGTCGGGGGAAATGATGACGATCTTCTCATCCTCGCGGGCCAGCTCCTGAATGGCCAGCATCGCGGCTTCTCTGGTAGATTTCACAGCCATGCTCTTCACCTCACATCTTGTCCCGGAGCGCCTCGCGGGCAAGCTCCACTTCTTCCGCGGTGGGCACCCGCTTGTGCCAGGCATTGTTGTCCTCCATGTAGGGGATGTTTTTGCCCTTCAGGGTCCTGCAGGCAATCAGGGAGGGCTTGTCGGTGACCTTTTTCGCCTCGGCGATGGCAGCGCGGATGGCGCCGATATCATGCCCGTCGATCTCCTGCACGTGCCAGTGGAAGGCGGCCCATTTTTCGGGCACGGGATAGAGGCTCGACAGCTCCGTGACCTTGCCGCCGGACTGGTGGTTATTCAGGTCGGCAAAGACGATCAGGTTTCCGGCCTGCATCTTGGCGGCAGCCATGGCAGCCTCCCAGATGATGCCCTCTTCCTCCTCGCCGTCGCCCACGATCACGTAGACGTGATTGTCAATGCCCTGCATTCTGCAGCCCTGCAGCATACCCAGGCCGATGGCAACGCCGTTGCCCAGAGAGCCGGAGACCGTGTCCACGCCGGGGATTTTATTCATGTCCGGGTGACCCTGCAGGAAAGAACCCAGAGAACGCAGGCCTTTCAGCTCCTCCACGGGGAAAAAGCCCCTGCGGGCCAGGGCGGCGTACAGAATGGGGCAGGCATGCCCCTTGGAGAGCACAAAGCGGTCCCGCTCCGGCCAGCGGGGATTCTGCGGGTCCAGCTTCAGTTCCTCGAAAAACAAAACAGCCATGATGTCCGCAATGGACATGCAGGGGCCGGGATGGCCGTCACCGGCGGCATGCACGGTCTCTACCACGTCAAGGCGGAGACGGTTGGCAATGCGGGAAAGCTCCAGGTCAGTCATGGGCAAAGCACCTCCGTATAGCAGAGCCTAATGTAGGATGTTCAAATCCTATCAACTGGCCGTGGGTTTGTAAAGGGGAATCGGACGAAAAAAGCCATTTTTGGTGATTTGACCATTTTACCTGGCCGAAATTGTGCACTTTTGCCGGGCTGCTTTCGTCTTGACAGGCATCGGCCGAAACCGTAATATAAAACCGTTGAGGGCGCGCTGGCGCAAGCGATACAGGCCGGGACTGACCTGAAAACGAAGGAGGACGCCTCTATGGAAAAGACCTGGGATATGCCTCTGATGAAAAGCGGCTCCGTGGTGGAGCAGGTGAAGGACTGGATCATCGAGCAGCTGATCCGGGGCACGCTGCGTCCCGGCGACCGGCTGCCCACGGAGGCGGAGCTCTGCGCCCAGCTGGGGGCCAGCCGCAACTCGGTGCGGGAGGCGATCAAGCAGCTGGAGGCCTACGGCGTGGTGTATATCAAGCGGGCGGACGGCACCTTTGTCACCGAGGGCTTTCAGCCCCGGATGCTCTCCCCGGTGCTGTACGCGATTCTGCTGCAGGAAAACAGCTGGGCGGACTTTGTGGAGCTGCGCCGGGCGACCGACATCGGCACCCTCTATGTGCTCATCGGCAAGGGCCTGGACCGGGAAGCTCTCGCTCCCCTGCGCGCCGCCCTGGAGGCCCTGGAAGCCGCCGTATCCCGGCCGGACCCGGACGTGGAGGCCATCACAAGGGCGGACTGCGAGTTTCACAACACCGTCATCCGCCTGACCGACAATCCCCAGCTGATGACCCTCTCGGAGTATATCAACCGTCTGACCGTACCCAGCCGGATCCGGACCACCGAGGCTGTCATCGCCCGGGGCGAGATCGAGGCCTACATCCGTCTGCACCGGCAGCTGTACCGGATTGTGGAGGAAGGCGACAAGGCGGGCATCGAGAGCGCCGTGCTGGATCACTATGTTTTCTGGGCGACTGTTCAGTCTCTTTTGAGAGACTGAACAGTCGGGGAGAAAACTCGCGCTGATCGCAGCGGGCTTCAGGCCCGCTTTGGTCGGCGCGAGGCCTCGGTAAACTCGGCTCAGGGTGTTTTTTTCGAAGAAAAGCCCCGCAAAAAACAGATTTATCCTTGTTTTTCGCCTGACCAGGCGAAAAATCAGAGGGGAAAGCCCCTCTGAACTCCCCCTGGCGCAGGGTCGACCGAATCGCCACTATTCTGGAAGAAATCGCCTGCCGATACTGCCCGGCAGTCTCTGCTTCTCCCCCTTCCCGCTTTGGGAAAAATGTATAATTTCCCCAAGGGAAAATCGGTAATTATCCCAATTTACATCTTATTAACACCGTGTTACGATACTTTTATCCGTAAAACATACTATGTTTAAAACAGACGAATCGCTCTTTCGGAAAGGACAGAAAATGAAAGTCGGCTTGATTTATACCAGCACCACGCCTGAGCTTATCGAGCTGGTGGAGCAGGAAGTGAAAAAGCAGCTGGGCGATGAGGTTGAGCTTTTCTCCCTCCAGGACCCCAGCATCCTGGCGGATGTGCGCCAGGCGGGCTATGTGACTGCAGCCCCCGCCGCCCGGCTGATCGGCATGTACATGCAGGCCGTGGAAGCGGGCGTGGACGCCATGCTGAACCTGTGCTCCTCCGTGGGCGAGGTGGCAGATTGCGCGCAGGACGCGGCAAAGTATCTGGGCGTGCCCATTGTGCGCGTGGATGAAGAGATGTGCCGGGAGGCTGTCCGCCGGGGCTGCCGCATCGGCGTGATGGCAACCCTGCCCACCACCCTGACCCCCACCAAGAACACGGTGCTGCGGGTGGCCCGGGAGGCTGGGAAGCACGTGGAGCTGGTGGACTGCCTGGTAGACGGGGCCTTCGGCCTGGACCAGGAGCAGTTCAAGCAGCGGCTGACCGACGCGGCCGCCAACATCATCGAGGACGTGGACGTGGTGGTCCTTGCCCAGGGCAGCATGGCCTATGCCGAGCCGCACCTGGAGGCCGTCTACGGCAAGCCCTTCCTGGGCAGCCCCCGCTTCGGCGCGGCGGAGCTGAGAAAGGCGCTGGAGCGCAAGGGCGTTCTTTAATCCGTAATCCTGTCCTCAGTGAGGACGCAAGATAAACCAAAAAAAGAAATGAAAGGAAGAACAACATGAAAAAGATCCTTGCCCTGGTTCTGGCTCTGACTCTGGTCTTCGCTCTGACCGCCGTCAGCGCAAGCGCGGACGATCCCATCGTTCTGAAGATCGGCGTCTCCACTGCCGAGACCGACCCCCGCAACATTGCGGCCCAGATGTTCGCCGACGAGATCGCCGAGAAGACCGGCGGCGCTGTCACCGCCGAGGTCTATCCTGCCGGTCAGCTGGGCGGCGACGGCCAGCTGGTGGAGTCTCTGGCTGTGAACGACGGTACCGTTGACATCGTCATCACCGACGCCTCCAACTTCGGCACCATCGTGCCCGACATGAACATCTCCGGCCTGCCCTTCCTGTTCAGCGACTTCGACGCTGCCTTCGCTTTCATGGAGAGCGAGGTTGAGGCTGCCGCCGAGGCAGAGCTGGAAGAGCTCACCGGCGTCAAGGTCCTGACCCACTACAGCAACGGCTTCCGTTGCGTGACCAACTCCAAGGGCCCCGTGGAGACTCCCGACGACATGAAGGGCATGCTCATCCGCACCCCTGAAAACCAGGTCATCATGGCCACCATGAGCGCGCTGGGCGCCAATCCCCAGCCTCTGGCCTTCTCCGACCTGTATCAGGCTCTGCAGCAGAAGACCTATGACGCTCAGGAGAACCCCATCCCCATCATCTACAACAACAAGCTGTATGAGGTGCAGGAGTATCTGTCCGTCACCAACCACATCTACTCCGGACTGTGCTTTGCCATCTCCGGCAGCGCCTGGGAGAGCCTGACTGCCGAGCAGCAGGAGATCGTCCTGGCCGCCGCCAAGAGCTCCGGCGAGTGGCAGAGCGAGACCATCCGCCAGCAGACCGACGACCTGGTCGCCAATCTGGAGGCCGAGGGCATGAAGGTCAACTTCCCCGATCTGGCTCCCTTCTCCGCAGCCACTCAGTCCGTGATTGAGGAGAATGCGCTGGGCATCTCCGAAGAGCTGCTGACCGCGCTGGCCGCTCTGGGCGAAGCCGCATAAGGCTTAAATCGAAAATCTGAACGAAACCGTAACGGGGGAAGGCCCTTTTCCCAGGAATTGGGCCTTCCCCCGGCGTGCAAAAGCCGATTCATAAATCGTATCATCGGAGTGAACGCCATGCGAGAGAAACTTTACAGGATTTTGAAACACATCCAGACCTGGATCGACAACATTACCACCGGCGTGGCCGCCGTTCTGATCGCGGTCATGTTCCTGGTGATCATCGCCAACGTGATCCTCCGCGCGATCCCCGCGGTGGGCGGCTTCCGCTGGTACATGGAGTTCAGCCAGTATGCCAACGTCTGGGCCATGCTCATCGGCGCTGCCGGCATCGCCGTGCAGGGCACCAACCTGCGGGTAGAGGCGGTGGACACCCTGGCCGCCAGAATTCCCGGCGGCGAGAAGATTGCCAAGATCATCGTTGACCTGGCTCTGATTCTGTTTTACATCATGGTCTACCGTAGCGGCAGGCTCTTTTCCGCCAAGTCCATGATCATCAAGGTCTCCACCATGCCCCAGTACAAGATGGGCCAGGTGTATTCCATCTTCCCCTGGGCGGCGCTGCTGTGCATCGTCGCGGCGGTGGTGCATTTGCTGGTCACTCTGACCGAGCCTCGGGCCGAGACCCCCAGGGAAGTTGTAGCCCACGAGTTTGAAGGGAAGGAGGGAGCGCAATGAGTATGATCGCATGGCTGTTGGTCAGCTTTGCCGTGCTGATGCTGCTGGGCGTGCCCATCGGCGTGTCCCTTGGTCTGTCGGCCGTGGGCGGCATCCTCTTCATCAACGGCAGCACCGACATCATGACCATCACCAAACGCATGTTTGAGGGCATGAAC
>CAMVIC010000082.1 GCA_947167435.1 uncultured Clostridia bacterium
CCGTCCCCCTTCACAATCCCCCTTACAGATCCCAGCCCGGAGAAAAAGGGTTTGTCTACAGTCTGAAAGGTCCTCCCATCCGGGAGGACCTTTTTATCTATGGGGAGGCAGAATCACAATTCCGAATTTTCCCCCGCGCGCTTCAGGCGTTTCCGTCGTTTGATGAAAAAATACGCAAGCTCCGCCGCGCAGCAGCACATCCAGCCCACCGGGTAGCCGAAGCCCACCAGCGTCGGCGTGTTGGCCACCAGCCGGGTCACCAGCAGCAGGTACAGCTGCCGCACGCCCACAAAGGTGGCCAGCATGATGATCATGGGCCCCCGGGAATCCCCCTGCCCACGCAGGGCGGCGGCCAGCACGTGGTTGATGCAGTTAAAGAGCAGGAAGAACACATTGACCCGGATGAAGAGCACGCCGAAGGCGATCACGTCCGGGTCCGGGGAGAAGAGCCGCACCGCCCCGGGAGCAAAGCCCACCAGCAGCGCCGCCACCGCCCCGGTGATGCCCAGGGTCAGCCCCATGGCGCAGACGGTCCCCCGGTCCGCCCGGCGGCGATTGCCCGCGCCCACGTTCTGGCTCACAAAGGTGGTGGCCGCCATGGCCACGCTCTGCATGGGCAGCATGATGAACTGGTCCAGCTTGTTGTAGCTGCTCCAGCCCGCCATGCAGTCCGAGCCGAAGAAGTTGATATAGCTCTGCACAAAGGTGTTGGAGAAGGCGGTCAGCACCGACTGGATGCCCGCGGGCAGGCCCACGGAGAAGATCTTGCGCAGGATGACGCGGTCCAGCCCCATCTCCCCCCAGCGGAAGCGGTAGATGTCCTGCGTCCGGGTCAGCAGCGCCAGGATCAGCACCGCGGACAGGGCCTGGGACAGGATGGTGGCGATGGCCGCGCCGGCGATGCCGGTCTTCAGCACCAGCACGAAAAACAGATCCAGCACGATGTTCACCACGCTGGTCAGGATCAGAAAATACAGGGGCCGGGTGGAGTCCCCCACCGCGCGGAGGATGCCGCTGCCCATGTTGTAGATCAGCAGCCCCGAGATGCCGCCCAGGTAGATGCGCAGATACACGGTGGCGTCGGCAAACACGTCCTCGGGCGTGCTCATCATGCGCAGCATGGGCTTCACCAGCGCCACGCCCAGCAGGGAAAACAGCACGCTCAGCAGGAAGGTGGCGGTCATGGTGGTCTGGATGGCCCGGTGGAGCTTGTCCATCTCCCGGCTGCCGAAGTACTGACCGATGGTCACGCCCGCGCCTACGGAAAAGCCGTTGAAGAAAAACACCATCATGTTCACGATCATGGTGGTGGAGCCGATGGCCGCCAGGGCCTGCTTGCTGACGAAGTTGCCCACGATCACCGAGTCCACGGTGTTGTAGAGCATCTGGAAGACGTTGCCCAGCATCAGCGGCAGGGCGAAGGTCACCAGCTGCCGGAGGATGGGGCCCTCCGTCATGTCCCGTGTGGTGGACTTATGCACTTGAGGGTTGGCTGCTTGCATGGGCGTGCTCCTTCATCGGCCGGTTGCCAAAGTGGCTTTACTGTAAAACTATTTCCCCGGGGTGTCAAGTGCGGCCGGGAGCGGGCAATTCGGAATCATGAATTCGACTCCGAATTTCCCCACGCAAGCAGCCGGACCGATTGTCGGTCCGGCCGCTTGCGAATATTCAGTGAATGATCTGCTTGATAAAGGGCGGCCGGGTCACCGGCTCGTCGCTGAACTCATAGCAGGAGCGGAACATCTCCGCCGCTGCCCGGGCCCTGGCCTCGTCCGGGGCGTGGATGACGCCCAGAACCTCCCCCGGCTCCACCCGGTCCCCCAGCTTTTTGCCCAGCAGCACGCCCACGCCCAGGTCGATGCTGTCCTCCTTGGTGGCCCGGCCGCCGCCCAGGTGCATGCTCACAAGGCCCACCTGCTCGGCGTGGATTCGGGAGACGTAGCCCCCCTTCTCCGCCGGAACCTCCAGCTGAACCGGGGCGGCCGGCAGCAGCGACGTGTCGTACACCGCGCGCCTGTCGCCGTTTTGCCGCTCCACCATCTGGGCAAGCTTCTCCAGAGCGCTGCCGTCGGCAATGGTGGCCAGCAGCCGCTGCCGGGCATCCTCGATGCTTTCGGCCATGCCGGCCTCATGCAGCATGCAGCCGCCCAGGGCCAGGCACAGTTCCAGCAGGTCGCCCTGCTCCTCGCCGCGCAGCACGGCGATGGCCTCCTTCACCTCCAGGGCGTTGCCAACCGCATAGCCCAGAGGCTGGTCCATATCGGTGATGATGGCGGCGCAGCGCTTTCCCGCCAGGCGGCCCACCCGGGTCAGCCCCCGGGCCAGCTCCGCCGCCTGCTCCTCGGTCTTCATAAAGGCGCCGTCGCCGCACTTCACGTCCAGCACGATCACGTCCGCACCGCTTGCCAGCTTCTTGGACATGATGCTCGAGACGATCAGCGGGATGGAGGGCACGGTGCCCGTCACGTCCCGCAGGGCGTAGAGCTTCTTGTCCGCCGGGGCAAGCTCCGCGGTCTGGCCCATGATGGCCAGGCCGATCTCGTTCACATTCTCAAAAAAGCGCGCCTCGCTGATGGCCGTGGTGAAGCCGGGAAAGCTCTCCAGCTTGTCGATGGTGCCGCCGGTGTGCCCCAGGCCCCGGCCGGACATCTTGGCCACCTTCAAGCCCGCCGCCGCCACCATGGGCACCAGCACCAGGCTGGTCTTGTCCCCCACGCCGCCGGTGGAGTGCTTGTCCGCCTTCACGCCTCGGATGGGGCTGAGATCCAGGGTCTGGCCGGAGTGCATCATGCTCAATGTCAGGTCCAGGGTCTCCCGGTCGTCCATGCCCACCAGCAGAATCGCCATGCACATGGCGGACATCTGGTAGTCCGGGATCTCCCCGTCGGTGTAGCCCCGGATCATCCACCGGATCTCCTCTGTGCTCAGAGTGCCCCCGTCCCGCTTCTTTGCGATCAGATCGGTCATACGCATGGCTGTTCCTCCTTTCGGGCGCGCCGCCGCCCGTTCCGGTTCTCTATCAATCTTTCTTTCAGCCGCCCAGATGGAGCTGGGAGATCTCCTGGGCGGTGGCCGCCCGGTAGCCCAGGTCCAGGATGGACTGAATGTAGCCCTCCGAGTCGATGCCGCCGTCGCCCACCTTGCCGCCGTCCACCAGCGTGATGTAGCCCTTGTCCACCATCTGCTGCATGCGGGAGGTGTTGCCCAGGTCGTCCATCACGATCTGATAGCACCAGTGGTCCCCGTCGTCATAGAGCGTGGCCTTGGCAAAGGAGGGGAAGCTGCTCAGGTAGTCGCTGCCCTCGATGCTCTCCCGGGTGTAGCCATAGGATTTGTCCAGCAGCAGCACGCCTGTGATGCCCAGGATCTTCTTGGTATCCGCGCCGTAGTACACCACCTCGTAGGCGGTCAGCCCGTCCTCCCCGCCCTCGTTGAACACCTTGTGCAGGGTGATCAGGTCCTTGGGCAGGGTGATATTGGTGCTGGCGCTGTTGTTGCTGACGGTGTGGTTACTGCCGGTGCTGGCGCTGTTGTTGCTGCCGGTGCTGTGGCTGCTGCTGGTGCTGGAGGTGTAGCTGCTGGTGCTGGGCTTGTTGTTGTGGTTCATGATCCCGGCGATGCCGGTGCCCGCCAGGTAGCCCACGCCCCGGCCGATGGCGATGGCCAGCAGGGTAATCAGGATGCCCTTGAGCAGGCCGCCCTTTTTCCTGGCGGGCTGGGGCTGGGTCTGGGTGGTCTGGGAATAGACCGGCTGCGGATTGCTCGGCTGCTGGGGCGCCGGGGCGCTGCGCTGATCTGCGCCGCATTCGGTGCAGAATTTGGACCCGTCCGCGATCGTGGCGCCGCATCTCCAACATCTCATATCGTTTCTCTCTCTTTCCGCCCTCGGCCCGGGGGACCGTGGCTGTATTTGCCTCACCGTGTGCTTCTTGCTTCAATATATCATGTCTGGTCTTTTGGTGCAAGGTCCTTTTCGCCGGCCGGGCGGAAGGTGCGAAAGCTCCGGCCGAAGAGCAGCAGCCGGTCGGAGGGCGGGGGCGGCGGGGGTGGCGGGGGTGGTGCGGGTGGCGGCGGAGGAGGTGGCGGCGGTTGCGGCGGTGCGGGCGGTTTTCGTGGCGGCGGTTGCGGCGCGGAAGGTTTTGGCAGCGGCGGTGCGGGCGCGGGCGCTTTGTGCCGTGACCGGGCGGGGAACACGGCGTACTGGCCGCCCCGCTCCAGGCGCGGCAGGGCGGGATGCTTGGGATCTGGCTCCATGGCGGTCTCCTGGGAATTGAGAATTGTGAATTCGGAATGCGGAATTATGAGAGACGGACGGTTCCTCCGTAGGTCGGGTATACCCGCCCGCTGGCGTCTGCTTGGACCGGTTCCTGCGGGCGGATGCTATCCGCCCCTATGGGGAATGTCCGTCCCGCATCGTAGGGGAGGGGCTCTGCGTGCCCTGCGGGTATGTCCCCTCCCGCCCACCGTCGGACCTTGTATCGTGTCTGCGGGAGGAGCAAGCTCCTCCCCTACGAGGCGGGGTGCAATCTTCGCCCTTCGTAGGGGAGGACCTTGGTCCTCCCGCCCCTGTCGGGCTTCGTACCATGTCGGCGGGCGGCTGATAGCCGCCCCTACGGCACGACCTCTGTCCTCTGCCGTAGCGCCGAGCATTGCTCGGCACTTTTCGGACGTAGTACCGGGTCCGATGCCGACCCCTAAAGGACTAGGCCTTCGGCCGTCGCAATGGTCGGCGCTACGAGGGCGCGGCGGTCCCCCGCAATTCCGAATTCATCATTCCGAATTCCGCATTCCCCTGCGGCGCGCAAAAATCCCCTGCTCAAGGGTATGAGCAGGGGATTTCGTTTATTCACTTGCCGCGTCAATTGAGCCCGGGCAGGCCGAAGCTGACCGCGAGGGCAGTGTCCACCGCGCTCATGGTGCTCTCGTCCAGGCGGCCCATCCGCTCCCGCAGGCGGGATTTGTCCAGGGTGCGGATCTGCTCCAGCAGGATCACGCTCTCCCGGTTCAGCCCGGCGCTCTGGCCGGAAAACCGGATGTGAGTGGGGAGCCGGGCTTTCCCCGTCTGGCTCGTTATCGCCGCGGCGATCACCGTGGGGCTGTGCTTGTTGCCGGTGTCGTTCTGCACGATCAGCACCGGGCGCATGCCCCCCTGCTCGCTGCCCACCACCGGGCTCAAATCCGCGTAATAAATATCTCCTCGTTTGACCATGCCAAGTTTCCTCTCCGAAAACGGTCGCCCACTCCAGTATATGTAGGACGTACTGTTATTCTCTACGCTTTCGGAGAATTTTATACGCGGCGGTTATAGTTTTCAGTTTTCAGATTTCAGTTTTCAGGAGAGGACGCGGGCCGTCCGGGAGGCCGGCCCCTACAAGGTGCGGCACGGTTTTCGTCCTCCGTCGTAGTGCCGAGCATTGCTCGGCAGCGCCGTCGGACCTGGTACCGTGTCCGGTTCTGCGGGCGGATGCGATCCGCCCCTACGGATGCGGGAAATTTTCGTCCTCGCCGTAGGGGAGGACCTTGGTCCTCCCGAAAGCTTGGACCTTGTACCATGTCTGCGGGAGGAGCATACCCGCAGGGCACGCAGAGCTCCTCCCCTACGAGGCGCGGGGTGCGGGTCCATTGCCGCCCCCTAAAGGACTAGGCCTTCGGCCGTCGCAATGCTCGGCGCTACTGGAAAGGATCCTTCGACTCGCTGCGCTCGCTCAGGATGACACAGGTGCGCGGCAGGTACCGTGTCCGATGTCGACCGATGGTCGGCGCTACGGGCGGGGTTCGTCCCGCGCAATTCCGAATTCATAATTCCGAATTCCGAATTTTTCAGATCAGAAACCCGCCGTCAACGGTAATCACCTGACCCGTGATATAGGGGTTGTCCACCAGATGCAGAACCGTGGAGGCAATCTCTTCGGGCCTGCCCAGGCGGCCCAGGGGAATCTCCCGGGCAAGCCCGGTCAGGGTCTCCTGTCCCAGCACCTGAACCATGTCCGTGTCGATGACGCCGGGGGCCACGCAGTTGACCCGGATGCCGCTGGGGGCCAGCTCCGCCGAGAGCGACCGGGTCAGGCCGATGATGGCGTGCTTGGTGGCGGAGTAGGCGCACTCACAGCTGGCGCCGTGGCTGCCCCAGATGGAGCTTATGTTCACAATGCAGCCCTCGTGGGCGTGCAGCATGGGGCCCAGCACCGCCTGGGTGCAGTGAAAGCAGCCGTTTACGTTCACGGCGAAAAGCCGCTCCCAGAAGGCAGGCTCGATGTCCTGAATCTGCTGCTGGCGGGCAATGCCGGCGTTGTTCACCAGCAGGGATACCTCCCCCAGCTCCGCCTCCACCCGGCGCACCATGGCGTTCACCGCCGTCCGGTCCGCCACGTCCGCCCGGCAGGAGATCACCCGGGCGCCCTCGGTGCGCAGCTGCGCCTCCAGCGCCTCGGCCTTGTCCTGCCGCCGGATATAATTGATGCACACGGCCCAGCCCGCGCGGGCCAGCGCCGCCGCGATGGCGGCCCCGATGCCCCGGGAGCTGCCGGTGACCAGTGCGATTTTCTCCATGGCTTTACCTCTCTGAAACCTGTTGTCAGCTGTCGGCTGCTAATACCTGATGATTACGAATTACTGCTCACCCAGCTTTTGCCGGATGAGCTGCCGACAGTATTCGGACAGCTCCGTGGTCTTCATGGCCTTCACCTGCTCGGCGGGGATTACCTCCAGAATATCCAGGTATACGTCCGTGCCGATCAGAGGGCGCTTTTTCAGTTTCTCC
>CAMVIC010000083.1 GCA_947167435.1 uncultured Clostridia bacterium
AGATAGTTCTGGCTCAGCTGCTTGAAGATCTCCTTGGAGCAGCGCACGTCCACGTGGTAGTCGGCGGAGCCGGCCCACAGGCGGATCATATCCGCGCCGAACTCCTTGATGATATCGGCCGGATCCACGCCGTTGCCCAGGGACTTGTGCATGGCCTTGCCCTCGCCGTCCACGGTCCAGCCGTGGGTCAGGCACTCCCGATAGGGGGCGCCCATGCCCAGCGCGCCCACGGCCACCAGCAGAGAGGACTGGAACCAGCCGCGGTACTGGTCGCCGCCTTCCATGTACATGGAGGAGGGCCAGAAGCCCTGGTCCCGCTTCATGGCGGCGTAATGGGTGGAGCCGGAGTCAAACCAGCCGTCCAGGGTGTCGGTCTCCTGGGTGAAGTGCCTGCCGCCGCAGTGGGGGCAGGTGAAGCCCTGAGGCAGAATCTCCGCCGCGGGGCGGTCAAACCAGGCGTTGCTGCCTTCCTTCTCGAAGAGGGAGGCCACGGCCTCGATGCTCTCGTCGGTGCAGACGGGCTTGCCGCAGTCGTCGCAGTAGAACACGGGAATGGGCAGACCCCAGCGGCGCTGGCGGGAAATGCACCAGTCGCTGCGCTCCCGGATCATGGCGGCCATGCGCTCCTTGCCCCAGGCGGGCAGCCAGCGCACTTCCTCGCAGGCCTTGATGGCCTCTTCCTTGAAGGAGTCCACGGAGCAGAACCACTGAGGCGTTGCCCGGAAGATGATGGGCTGCTTGCAGCGCCAGCAGTGGGGATAGCTGTGCATGATGTCCTCAGAGGCGAAGAGCATGCCGCTCTCCTTCATGTCCTTGAGGATGATGGGGTTGGATTCCTCGGTGCCGAGGCCGGCGTATTTGCCGGCATACTCGGTGTGGCGGCCCTGATCGTCCACGGGAACCACCATGTCCGTGCCGTAGCGCATGCAGGTGGTATAGTCGTCCGCGCCGAAGCCGGGAGCGGTGTGCACGCAGCCGGTACCGGAATCCATGGTGACGTAATCGGCCAGCATCAGGAGACTGGTCTTGGGCAGGAAGGGATGGTCGGCCAGCATATACTCGAAGAAGCTGCCCTCGTGGGTCTCCAGAACTTCCCACTCGGTGACGCCGCCGGCGGCCATAACCGACTCGATCAGCGCCTCGGCCATGATGTACATCTCGCCGTTCGGGACCTTCACGATGGCGTAGCTGTCGCTGGGGCTCAGGGTGATGCCCAGGTTGCCGGGCAGGGTCCAGGTGGTGGTGGTCCAGATCAGGAAGAAGAGCTTGGACTTGTCCAGATGGCTCAGTCTGCCCTTGTCGTCGTGCATGGGGAACTTCACATACACGGTGGTGACCGGGTCGTCCTGATACTCGATCTCGGCCTCGGCCAGGGCGGTCTCGTCGTGGGCGCACCAATACACGGGCTTGAGGCCCTTGTAGATGTGGCCGTTGCGGTACATTTTCCCGAAAATGCGGACCTCATCCGCCTCAAAGCCCTTGTTCATGGTGGTGTAGGGATGCTCCCAGTCACCAATGACGCCAAGGCGCTTGAAGCCCTCGCGCTGCCGGTCGATGTACTTGTTGGCATAGGCCTCGCAGGCTGAGCGGAAATCCGCCACGCTCATGGCCTTGTGGTTGAGCTTCTGCTCCTTGATGATGGCGCTCTCAATGGGCATGCCGTGGTTGTCCCAGCCGGGAATGTAGGGCACGTGATAGCCGCGCATCATGTAGCTGCGGTTGATGAAGTCCTTGATGGACTTGTTCAGGGCGTGGCCCATGTGGATGTCGCCGTTGGAGAAGGGAGGGCCGTCGTGCAGGTTGAAGAGGGGCAGACCCTCGCTCTTTTTCAGATGCTCGTGATACAGATCCAGCGCTTCCCAGTGCTTGAGCATCTCAGGCTCCCGCTTGGGAAGACCGGCTCGCATGGGAAAGTCGGTTTTCGGGAGATTTAAGCTGGCGTTGAAATCCTGTGACATACTGTGATTGTCTCCTGTTTTCTGGAAAATATGGGGATGGAGGGGGCTTGGGAAGTCCCCTTATTTAGCATCATAGGGGCGCGCGCATAAAGGCGCTCGCCCCGGTGTTGCTTTGGAGTCGGTCGATCAGACGGTGAAGGGCTGGGTGCTGTCCAGGCTGGGCAGAGGATCTTCCTCAACAGGGCCCAGGTCGAAGGGGAAGGCATCCTCCTCCGGAGCGGTGCGGGACATGGTGTCCTCGATGCTGCGGATGGCGTCCTCTACGTCAGAGGAGGGGATGGCGTTCTCGGGCGGGATCACGTCGCTGCTGATGCTGTCCAGCTTCTGCAGCTGGGCGGTGCACAGGGTGCGGACGCTCTCGAAGAACTTGGAGGTGGCGGCGGAGGCCTCGGCCAGGCGGCGCTTCTCCTGCTCGGTCTGCTCCTCGATGGAGCCGACGCGGGCCTTCACCTGCTCGTCGGCCTCGGCGATCATGGCGGCGGCGCGCTTGCGGGCGTCGGCCTCGATCTGAACGGCCAGCTTCTGGGCGGACAGGATCGCCATGTTCAGGGCTTCCTCATTGGCGCGGTATTCCTCGATCTTGTCCACAAGAACCTTCATCTTGCTCTTGAGGACGGCGTTTTCCTTCTGAGCGGCGCCGATCTCGTTGGCCAGCTCCTCCAGAAAATCGTCCACCGCGGCCATTTCATAGCCGTTGAGTCTGGATTTTTCAAAGGTCTTTTCACGAATGTCCTGAGCGGTAATCATTTCTTTGTCCACCTTTCAATATCTGTTTCGTTTCCTGTTAAGCAATTAGTACTGACTGTCGGCCTCCGGCTGCTGCTGTGGCTCAGCCTGGGTGCCGAGAAGGTCTACGTTCTCGGGGGCTACAAAGTAGGTTTTTGCGGAGATGGGGGTGATTTTGTATTTCAAAGCGAAGGTTATGCCGGAGATAAAGTCCAGCAGACGGCGGGCGCTGTCGTTGGGGACGCCCTCCAGCGTCATCACCACGGAGCGGTTCTGCTCCAGATGGCTGACCAGATTGCTTGCCTCGTTAAAGGTCTTGGGATTGAAAAGGATGACCTGCTGCTCCTGGCCGTTGAATTCCACCACGCGTTCCCGGGCCTTGGGCTTGTTGGCCCGTCTGGCGCCAAGTCCCGCGAAGAGGCCGCCCGCGGGTTTTGCCGGGGCTGTGGTCTCCTTGACGGCGGGCTCGGGCTTTGCCTCGGTCTCCTCGGTGAAGGCGCTCTCCATCTGAAGCTGGGCTGCGCTGGGCTGCGCGGTCTGCCGCAGGCTGGTGTCCGCCTCGGGGTAAAAGTCATCGTCGTCGTCAATCGGTTGGGTCAGTTTCCTCAGTTCGTCCATGAAACCCATGGTAAATTGCCTCCAGTGAGATCTCTATCTGCTGTAGTCTCGGGCGCCGAAGATGGCCGTGCCCACGCGGACCATGTTGGCGCCGCAGGCGATGGCCTCGGTATAATCCCCGGACATGCCCATGGACAAAAAATCCATAGATACATTATCGTATTTTTTTTCGCCATTGTCAACATAAAGCTGCTTCATCTTTTGAAAAAATGGTCTGTTTTCTTCGGGCAGGACGCAAATGGGAGGAATTGCCATAAGCCCGCGGACCCTGACGGCGCCAAATCCGGACGCCGCTTCCAGCGCGGCGGCAATCTCCTCCGGGCGGAATCCGGACTTGGACGTCTCGCCGCCGATATTCACCTCCAGCAGCACGTCCTGAACCAGACCTTTTCCGGCGGCGCAGCGGTGGATGACCTCCAGCAGGGCCAGGCTGTCCACCCCGTGAATCAGCTCCGCAAGGCCGACGATCTGCCGGACCTTGTTCTTCTGCAGATGGCCGATAAAGTGCAGCGGCACGCCGGCGTAGGCACCCTGGGCCTGCTTTTCCAGCAGCTCCTGCACCCGGTTTTCCCCGCAGACGTCCACGCCTGCGGCGACGGCCTCGCGCACCCGGTCGGCGCTGTTCATCTTGGTGGCTGCCACCAGGAGAATCTCCTCCGGCCTCCGGCCGGCAGCCAGGGCGGCGGCGTTCATTTTTTCCCGCACCGTGCGTACGTTTTCCGCGATGCTCATGTTTTATCCCTCTCTTTGTCGGACTGTTTGATCGGATACCGCGGCGGCCGGCTCCCGGGCAAGCTGCTCCAGGACGGTCTGCACCGCGGCGGGGAAATCCGGCTCTGCCTCCCAGCGGAGCCAGAGGGCGTCCGGGTTCCGGCCGAACCAGGTCAGCTGCCGCTTGGCATAGCGGCGGCTGTTTTGCTGGATGAGGGCCACGGCCTCCTGCCGGCTGAGCTCACCCCGCAGGGCCAGCACCGCCTCCTTGTAGCCGATGGCCTGCATGGCGGTGCAGTCGGCGGAAAGGCCCCCGGCCAGAAGCGCCGCCACCTCTTCAAAGAGGCCGGAGTCCGCCATGGCCTCCACCCGCCGGTCAATGCGCTCGTAGAGCCTTGCCCGGTCCCGGAAGCTCAGGGCCACCGTGCAGGCGGTATAGCGCGGCGGCAGGGCCCGGGTGCGCGCGTCGTGGGCGGTGATGGTCTTGCCGGTAAGGCGGTAGATCTCAATGGCGCGGACGATGCGCCGCTTGTCCCCCGGGTGGAGCTTTGCCGCCCGCTCCGGGTCAAAGCTTTGCAGCCGGGAGAGCATGGCCTCGCCTCCAAGCCTGTCGTACTCGGCACCCAGGGCCGCGCGCAGGTCCTCGTCCCCCTCTGCGCGGGCGGCGAAATCCCGGCCGGAGAGCAGGGAGTCGATATAAAGACCCGTTCCGCCCACCAGCACGGGCAGCTTGCCCTGGCTGAGCAGCGCATCGCAGCAGCGGCCTGCCTCCTCCACATAGCGGGAGACGGAGTAATCCTCCCAGGGCTCGGCCACGTCCAGCATGTGGTGAGGCACCTCCGCCCGCTCTTGGGCGGTAGCCTTGGCGGTGCCGATGTCCATGCGGCGGTAGACCTGCATGGAGTCGGCGGAGACGATCTCGCCGTTGAGCACCTTGGCAAGCTCGATGCCGAGTCGGGTTTTCCCCGTGGCCGTTGGCCCGCATACGACGAGGACGCGTTTCGTTGTTTGCATCATCATTCTAAGCACCATGGTCCAGGCACAAAGCACTAAACAATGCGCTTGAACATTTTGTCCAGGTCCGTGCGGCTCAGCACCACGGAGACGGGGCGGCCGTGGGGGCAGTACTTCACCCTGCCGGACAGCACCGCCTGCACAACCCGCTCCCGCTCGGCGTCGGTGGTGTCCCAGCCGGCCTTGATGGCGGCCTTGCAGGCCACGGTGTGCAGAATCTCGTCCCGGGCGCTTTTGGCGTCCGGAGCCTTGCCCCGGCGGAGCCTGTCCAGAATCTCCTCCACGGCGGCGGAGGCGTCGGCGGCCAGGATGTCCGCCGGGACGGCGCGGATGATATAGTCCGCCTCCCCGAAGGGCTCGATCTCAAAGCCCAGCTCCTGCAGCAGTTCTCCGTTCTGCGTCAGCAGCTCCGCGTCCTCCGGGTTGAGCCGAAGGGTGGCGGGAGTCAGCAGGGTCTGGGACAGAATGGGATGATCCAGGGCCTCGAGCCGGTCAAAGTTCATGCGCTCGTGGGCGGCGTGCTTGTCGATCATGATCAGGGATTCGCCCACCTCGACGAGGATGTAGGTTTTCATGGCCTCTCCCAAGATTTTGTGGTCGGGGACGGCCGGAGTTTCCACATTTTGAACAGGTTTTTCCACAGGGGCGCTGCCGGAAGATACGGAGGGGGCGCTTTGGACGCTTCCCGACGGGGTGGCAGCGGGCCGGGCGGACAGGTCCAGACGAAGCTGCTCCGACGCGTCCGGACTGCGCAGGGTCATGACGCCCGGAACAGGCCGGGGAGCCGGCTCCTGCGCGGGCATGCGGGGGGCTGCGGCGGTTGTCCGGGCCGGGGCGGCGGGTCTGGGGGCGTAGCCGTTGTCCCGGAAGCTCTGGGCGCTCATGCTCTGATAGAAATCCGCCCTGGGCTCGATCACCTTCCGGGTGGAGGCGGAGGGCTCCACCGCGGCGGTCCGGTTTTCCCGGCTCAGGGTCATCAGCACCGCGTTGTACACCAGGTCGAAGACCTGCTTTTCAAAGGAGAATTTCACCTCGGTCTTGGCCGGGTGCACGTTTACGTCCACGCTGGCGCGGCTCATGTCCAGATACAGTACGCAGGCGGGATAGCGCCCGGTGAGCAGGGTGTTTTTATAGGCCTGCTCCACGGCGGCCTGCAGAAGCTGGGAGCGGATGTTTCTTCCGTTGCAGAAAAAGAACTGGGAGGAGCGGTTGCCCCGCCCGGCGGAGGGGGAAGACACAAAGCCCGTCACCTGCATGCCGGAAAATTCGCTTTCGCAGCGAAGCAGCGTGGAGGCCAGCTCCCGCCCCAGCAGCGTGTATACGCAGGAGTCCTGCCGCCCGTCTCCGGGGGAGAAGAATTCCTCCCGCCCGTCCCGGATGAGGCGCACGGACAGCTCCGGCCGGCCCAGGGCGCAGCGCAGGGCGGTCTGCACGCAGGCGGAGGCCTCCGCCCGGTCGGATTTGAGGAATTTCAGCCGGGCCGGGGTGTTGTAGAACAGGTCCCGCACGATCATGGTGGTGCCCTCCGGGCAGCCGATGGGGCCCATGTCCTGAATGTCACCGGCCGCCAGGGTCACCAGGGTGCCCTCGGCGGCGCCTTTCTGGCGGGTGGTGAGCTCAATATGGGACACGGCGGAGATGGCCGCCAGCGCCTCACCGCGAAAGCCCATGGTGCCGATGGCC
>CAMVIC010000084.1 GCA_947167435.1 uncultured Clostridia bacterium
GACCTGTGGCAGCGGACCTATTATCATTTCCGCAACGACAGCGCGCCTGTGCTGCAGCTGCGTACGGCTGAGAAGTATTTTTCCTTCTCCGTGAAAACGGAGTTTGACACGAAGCATCGCTTCGACCAGAGCGGGATTGTTCTGTATCTGGACAGCGACAATTGGCTCAAGGCCTCGCTGGAATATGAAAACAAAAAAATCCAGCGCCTGGGCAGCGTGGTGACCAACAGGGGATACTCCGACTGGGCCTCCGTGGACGTGGACGCCGCCATCAAATCCGCCTGGTTTCGCCTGAGCCGCCGGGAGGATGATTTCTGCATCGAGTATTCCGATGACGGCGCCGCGTATAAACAGATGCGGATCTGCCATATGTTCGGCGCCGGGGAAGAGGTGCGTTTCGGCGTATATGCCTGCAGCCCGGAGGATTCCTCCTTCACGGCGTCCTTCTTCAACATGGAGCTGACGGAATGCCGGTGGAAGGCCCACGACGGCCAGAAACCGGACGATACTTGAAATACAAATAAGGAGCGTTTTCATGAAAACACTGCTGAAAAACGGGACTATCTATGACGGAACCGGCGCGGCGCCTTACGTGGGTGACCTGCTTCTGGAGGATGACGTGATTCTGGAAGTGGGAAAGGAAATCAACACCCCGGCCGACCGGGTGATCGACGTGCAGGGGAAGCAGGTCTGCCCGGGATTGATCGACGCCCATTCCCACAATGATTTCTTCTATGACCGGGAGGACGCGGAGAAGTTCTATCGACCCTTTGTTGAGCAGGGCATCACCACCCAGATTACCGGCAACTGCAGCTTTTCTCCCTTTGGTGTGGACCCGGACACACCGTATCGGGACAAGATCGGCGGCGGATTGTTCGATGCTCTGGCGCCCTGCAGCTTCGCGGAATTCAAACGTCGGGCGGAGGGCAGATTGTACGTAAACCTTGTGCCGCTGATCGGTCAGGGCTCCGTCCGGGCGGGTATTGCCGGATATGATCCCGCGCCCTTCACCCCGGAACAGATTCAGCAGGAGCTTTCCCACGTGCGGGAGGCCATGGAGGGCGGCGCCTTTGGCGGCTCCTTCGGCTTTATGTACGAGCCGGACCGCTATGCCCGCCAGGACGAGATTCTGGCCTTCGCCAAAGAGATCGCCCGCTACGACGGCATCGTGACCATCCATCCCCGCGCCTGCTCCATCGTCAGCGCGGACTATCCGCTGCTGACCAAAAAGTCCCACCTGGAGATGGGCCTGGACGAGGCGGTGGACATCATGGAGAAGTCCGGCTGCAAACTGGAATACAGCCACCTGATCTTTACCGGCCAGCGCAGCTGGAAGCTGCTGGACAAAATGCTGGCAACCTTCTATCGGGAGCGGAAAAAGGGCTATCCCATCGCCTTTGATAACTACGCTTTCCATTATGGCGCCTCGGTCATCACGGTGGTTTTTCCCGAGTGGTACGCCAAGCTTTCCAAGGAAGAAGCCAAGAAGCCCGTCAACCGCTTCAAGCTGCAGCTCACGATCCTGATGTACCGCAAGGTGCTGGGCATCGACTGGGACGACATGGTGGTGGCCTACATCTCTGACGAGCATCCGGAGTATGAGGGCAAAACCATTCCCCAGGCTGCCGCGGAGGAGGGCCTTTCCAATCTGGACATGTATCTGAAGCTGGTGGAGCTTTCCGACCGGGCCGGCAGCATCTATCTTGGAAAGTACTATAACGACGAGATTGTCCGCCGATTGATGGAGGACGAGCTGTCGGTGTTCATGACGGACGCCTGGGTGGAGGAAAAAGGCCTGCAGAACATCGCGGCCTTCCAGACCTTCCCCCAGTTCTTCCTGCTGGCAAAGCGCTACGGCATCCCCACGGAGAAGATCGTACGGAAGATGACCGGCGCCACCGCAGACCGCTACGGAATTCCCCAGCGGGGTTATCTGAAGCCGGGATACAAGGCGGACGTGACCGTGCTGGATATCGGCGCCATGCGGGTGGACGAGAGCAAGCCGGATCATAAGCCCACCGGCATCGAATATGTGTTCGTAAACGGGCAGGCTGTTCTGGAAGAAGGAAAGTATGTGGGCGGCCGCGCCGGAAAGCTGCTGCTGAAGCGCTGAACCGTGTTTTTTGAAAAGAAAGGAACCCAATGCTGAAAGCAGTTTTATTCGACCTTGACGGGACCCTGCTGCCCATGGACCAGGACGCCTTTGTCAACCGCTATTTCGGCCTGCTGAGTCAGAAAATGCAGCCCTATGGCTACGAGCCGAAGACCCTTATAAAAGCCGTATGGGGCGGAACCGCCGCCATGGTGAAAAACGACGGCTCCTGCCGGAACGAGGAGGCCTTCTGGCGCTTCTTCCTGGATATTTACGGGGAAGAGGCACGCGCCCACTTGCCGGTGTTTGAGGAATTCTATGCCGGAGAGTTTCAGCAGGCAAGAGATTTCTGCGGCTTTACGCCCAAAGCGGCGGAGGTGCTGACACTGACAAAGGAGCTGGGCCTGCGGCGAATTCTGGCCACAAATCCTCTGTTTCCGGCCATTGCCACCCAGAGCCGCATCCGCTGGGCGGGGCTGTCGCCGGAGGATTTTGAGTTCTACACCACCTATGAAAACAGCAGCACCTGCAAGCCGAACCCGGACTATTACCGGGAAATCCTGCAAAAACGCGGCCTCGCCCCGGAGCATTGCCTGATGGTGGGAAACGACGTGGGGGAGGATATGGTTGCGCAAAGTCTTGGCATGAAGGTGTTTCTGCTGACGGACTGCCTGATCAACCGGGCGGACGAAGACATCGACCGCTGGCCTCACGGCGGCTTTGACGATCTGATGGTCTTCCTGCGGGAGCAGACGGCTGCCGAAGCGGAATAACAACATATGCAAAAAAGCTCTCATGCAGAACGCATGGGAGCCTTTTTGTATATTTGTAAGATTTACAGCGTCAGCTCGATTTCCGTGTGCTCCGTGAGCTTATCCTCCGGAATCAGGCAGCCGGGCAGCGTCTCGCCGTTGACGGTGAGCTTTGTGCAGCCGCTCTCTTTGCCCTTGGGATTGAGAACCGTGATGTGCAGCTTTCTGCCGCGAAACTCTTTCCACAGCTCCAGCGTCGGCCAGTCCTTGGGAATGGAGGGGGAGAGCTTCAGACCGTGCAGTTCCGGACGGATGCCGAGAATGCCTTCCACGCAGCCGACCATCACCGTAGACGCCGTACCGGTCAGCCAGTGGACGTGGGAGCGGCCGAAATTGGGGCTAGCCTTGCCCTCGGTGAACTGCCCGTAGCAATAGGGCTCGATCCCGCGGATTTCCGCCCGGTCATTCTGCATGGACGGGGCGTTCTCGCTGAAGTAGGCAAAGGCACGGTCTCCGTGACCCAGCAGCGCCTCAGCCAGAATCAGCCAGCCCTGGGACTGGGAGAAAATCCCCGCGTTCTCCTTGACACCTGCGTTGTAGATCAGTGCCAGGGCCCCCTCAAAAGCATGGGCATGGAAGGGCGGATCCATCAGAATGGCGCCGTATGCGGTGTTCAGCCGCTGCCAGACCCGGTCCATAGCCGCATCAGCCTGTTCTGCGTCCGCAAGGCCGCTGATAACGGCCCAGCTCTGGGGATTGAGCCAGAGATTGGCTTCCGGTGCGCTGCGCTCGCCGATGGTTTCGCCCGCCTCGGTAAAGCCGCGAAGGAAGCGGTCTTCGTTCCAGCAGAGCTTCTGAATCTTCTCGCCCAGTGCCGTCTGTTCCTTCTCAAGCCAGGTCAGATACTCCGCGTCCTGCTTTTCCGCGGCCAAGGCGCGCATGACGGTGAAGGCGTAATAATCCTGCAGCGCTACAAAGCTGGACTCGCCGTTTGCACCCAAACGAAGGCAGTCGTTCCAGTCGGCATACAGTCCGGCGGGCAGTCCGTGGGGGCCCAGGTGCGTGGCGGAGAAGTTGATGGCCCGCTTCAGATGCTCATACACCGTGGCGCTGTCCCGGTCGGCAAAGGGAATCTGCTCGTCCAGGAAGGAAAGCTCGCCGCTCTCGGTCACGTATTTATAAACGGTGGGGAAGAGCCACAGGGCATCGTCCGCCCGATAGGCCGGGTGTCCCGTCTCCTTCACATAGGCCGGGTCCTCCGGTCCGGCCTCCCGTCCGGCCTGATGGGTAAACTTCACAAGCGGAAGTCCGCCGCCGTGATGAATCTGGGCCGAGAGCATGAAGCGGATTTTTTCCTTTGCCATCTCAGGCGCAAGATGGATGACCCCCTGAATATCCTGCACCGTGTCCCGATAACCGTAACCGTTGCGAAGCCCGCAGTAGGTAAAGGAGGCGGCCCGGGACCAGATAAAGGTCATGAAGCAGTTATAGGCGTTCCAGGTGTTGATCATGGTGTCGAATTCCGGGCAGGGGCTTTTGACGCGGAAACGGGACAGCTTCGTTTCCCACCAGGCCTTCAGCTCATCCAGCTCACGGCCCGGAAGAGAAGCGTCCGCATAAGCGGCCAGAATCGCGGCGCTCTGCCGCTGGCCCTGGGCGCCCAGGAGAAAGACCAACGTCCGGCTCTCGCCGGGCTGCAGCGGCACGAGGGCAGAGAGAGCGCCGCAGCTGTTCTCGTTGTAGTTCAGGCAGTTGCCCAGATCGCCGCGCTCCACGCCCAGGGGATTCCCGTAATCCCGATAGGGACCCAGGAAAGCTGCCCGATCCCCGCAGTAGGACGAGACCTCCGCGCCGGAAAGGCCGAAAAAGCGCTCCATCAGGTCGCTGCCGCCATCCCCGTCACCGGCAGCCACGGCGTCCAGGTTGCCGTGAATCTGCTGGCGGATTCGGTTGGCATCGTACAGGGTCCGGGTGATGAACTGGGAGTACTGAAGGTTCACCTGGTCCTGCTCATAGTTCGGATGGCTGGTAAACTCCGCGTATCCGGTCAGCGTGAGCGACCGGGGCCGCACATCGCGATTTGTCACCGTAAGCGCCCAGACCTCGTGGCTCTTTCCCAGCGGCACGTAGTACAGTGCCTCACTGTAAATGCCCGCATATTCCGCGCTGATTCTTGTATAACCCAGTCCGTGCCTGCACTCGCTTTTGTACTGATCCAGAGCCTTGCCAACCGGCTGCCAGGAGGCCGACCAATAGTCGCCGCTTTCGTTGTCCCGCAGATAGAGATAGCGGCCGGGCCGGTCAGAGGCGTTGAACACATAGCGCAGCAGACGCCCGTTGGCACCTGAGCGCACAAAGCTGTAGCCGCCGGCGTTGTTGGAAATCAGCGCCCCGTATTCCGGTGAACCCAGGTAATTTGCCCAGGGCTTCGGTGTGTCCGGCCTGGTGATGACATATTCCCGGTTTTCATCGTCAAAATATCCGTATTGCATGCTTTTCGTCACCTCATACAGATTCGTATTTCTATACTCGCGCGTAAACCCAACCACGGGCCGGATGATGCGCGCAGCTCAGTATAACCCCGTCTGACATAGCTGTCAATGCACCGTAGACTGTGCCGAGCGGCTTCCTTTTTTGCGCGACGGCTCTACCGGCTCATAGGGCACAAAACCCTCGCGGCCCTGGGGCTGACGCTCCAACAGCTGCACGTTTCGTTTTGACGGGCGGTAATACAGATCGCGAAACAACTGCACAAAATCCTCCGGCGGCATGGGATGCTCTTCCGACAGCCAAAGGACGAACAGATCGAAGCCCATGTTGCACTCATGCTCCAGGTAGAAATTGAACAGCTCCTCGCTGGAAAACTCCGACCGGTAATCCCCGCGGAGAAGCCCGCTGAGATAGCGGATCACACAGGCCCGGAAAGAGTTCTGCCCGGTATAGAGAAAAGCGTTTCGGTAATAAGCCTGATCGGCGTACAGCACCCGGGCGATATGGGGCATATAGTCCCAGAAGCTCCAGCCCTCAAAATGCTCCGTGTTCAGGAGGTAGTCGTGGTAATAGATCCACTCCACGACCTCGTATTTATCCCGGAAATAGCGATAGAAATTCCGCCGGTTCAGCCCGGTTTTCTCACAGATCTCGTTGACGGAGATCTGATCGATGGTCTTGCTGCGCATCAGGTCCTTGGTACCCTCCGCCACGGCGTTTTTCACGATATCCAGATTTGCCATTTCTGCCGTCTCCTCATCCGTCATTATGCAATGAAAACAGTATAAGGTCTCCGGTGCGAATTTTCCAGCCCTGCAGAGAAGAAAATGTCACAATTATTGTAAAACGTGACCAGCGGGCACAGATTTGGCTTTCTGCCGCCTGCACGGAAATGGTATGATTCGATATAATAATCTCAGAAACCTGCCGATTCTATCATACTTCAGGAGGAAATTATGTCTGAAAACATCATTTACTGCTATTCCGGCTCCGGCCATTGCCTGAATATGGCAAAGAGCATCGCCGCCCGGCTGGGGGACACGGATATCGTTCTGATGCGCAGCTTCCCCGCAAAGACGGACGCCACCGAAGCAAAACGGGTGGGCTTTGTGTTCCCCTGCTACGGCGGCGGTCTGCCCGGCGACGTGGAGAGCTATATCAAGGCCATCCGCATTGCACCGGACGCCTATAAATTCGCCGTGGAGCAGTTTGCAGGCTATAAGGGCTGCGGATTGCACAAAATCGACCAGATCGTAAACCTGGACTACTGGAATACGGTCTCTAACCACTCCACCTGTATCTGGCTCATGCCCCATCATCTGACTTTCCCGCCCACCACGGCCAA
>CAMVIC010000085.1 GCA_947167435.1 uncultured Clostridia bacterium
ATGCACGGGGCGTGTCCGAAAGAGCTGCCGTACACAGGGAGAACGGCGGGACCAAAACAAGGCAAAGTCCGTTTTATGGGACTACTGAAAGCTTATACTGCGGATGTAAGGATAAGTAAATGGGTTGTAAACGCAAGGGAGGACGGGCATATGCGCGGATATTTTACGGCGAGCGGATATTATGGGCTGGTAAACGGACAATACTGCCTCTTCGCATCGGAATCAAAGTATTATGAGAGCGTACAGAGTGAGGACGAAGGCGCGGCCTGAACGATCAGAGAATACCGAAAGAATGGAGACAGCCTGCCGGATCATGCGGCAGGCTGTTCAGACAAAGACAGAAATAAGCTCAGAGCGGGAGCGCCCGGAGAAGCAGGTCCGGGTTTTCCGTGCTGTATTCGATCTGTTCCGACCAGCGGCGCAGGCTCTCCGCCAGATCGCCGGAGAAGGTCTCGCAGAGAAAAACGAAATCCACGCAGAGAGCGGCATAAGCCAGAAGCGTGTCCAGACCGAATTCCGGGAGCCGGTCCAACTGGCGGTAAACCATATAGGCGCCGATGCGGCTATACAGGGCCGGGGAAGCCTCTGACAGGCGCAGACGGGCAGACTCTGTCAGCGCGGGCAGCGCCTGCTCCATCCGGCACAGTTGGCCGGTCCAGGCGGCGTCAATGGGCTCTGTACGGGAGAAAAGCGCCAGCATCTTCTCCCAGCGGGGAAGCTCGGGGCGGGGCGCAAAGAGGAAACGCTGTTCCGGCTGCCCCAACAGTTCCGGCAGACTGCAGGCGTTTCCGGTCTCTTCCGTCAAAAAGCGCAAAGGCCCTTCCTCCGCAAGCAGCAGGGCGCAGGCAGCCTCGCAGCTGAGTCCCAGACCGCACAGCTGCAGTCCGCCCAGCTCCAGATAGAAACGGGGATGCTCCGTGCAGATGTCGCACAGCGCCTCCTCGCCAAGCCTGCAGATCAACTCACACAGCCCGTCCTGCTGCAGGAAGGGGCAGCGCTCGTCCTGTGTCAGCAGGAAATGGGCGCCATCCTCCCCGCGGGACAGACAGGCGCGGAGCTTTTCTCCCAGCGGTCCCGGGACGGCTTCATAGAGACGGAGGCTGTCCTCATCCACGTCGATCTCCCAGCCCCGGCAGCAGCTGTGCCTGCAGGCGCCCGCCCGGCAGGCAAAGCGGGGATAGAAGTCCGGATAGACGGTCATCTCCTGCCCTCCACGCGGCTGAGCTGCCAGAAGGCAACCGCGCTGGCGGCGGCTACATTCAGGGAATCGACCCCGTGGGACATGGGAATCCGTACGGTGTAGTCACAGTCGGCGATGGTTCTGTCTGCCAGGCCTTCGCCTTCGGTGCCAAGTACGACCGCCAGCTTCTCCTCAGAGAGAAGCTGCGGATCGTCGATGGAGACCGAGTCGTCCCGCAGGGCCATGGCGGCGGTCTGAAAGCCCAGCTGATGCAGTGCTTCCAGCCCGGGGTGAGGCCAGTCCTCCGGACGGCTGCCGACGTGAGTCCAGGGAATCTGAAAGACAGTACCCATGCTGACCCGGACGGCGCGGCGGTACAGCGGATCACAGCAGGAGGGGGTCAGCAGCACCGCATCCATGCCCAGGGCGGCAGCGGAGCGGAAGATGGCCCCCACGTTGGTGGGGTTCATGATGTTTTCCAGTACGGCGATGCGCCGGGCGTTGGCACAGACCGTGAGCAGACCCGGCTCCGGCCGTCGGCGCATGGCGCACAGTACGCCCCGGGTCAGGGGAAAGCCGGTCAGCTGTGTCAGCACCGGCAGCGGCGCGGTGTACAGGGGGATGTCCCCGCAGCGCGCTACCACTTCCCGGGCCTGCCCCTCAATGTGCCGCCGCTCCATCAGCAGAGACACGGGCTCATAGCCCGCGTCCAGCGCCCGGAGAATCACGTTTGGGCTTTCTGCGATGAAGAGACCCTTGTTCAGATCCGCCCGGCTTTTCAGCTGTCCCTCCGTGAGCCGGGCATACACGTCCAGCTCGGGGGCGGAAAAATCCGTTATTTTGTAAATGGCCATGTCATCCTCGCTTGCTTTGCGTATTCCTGGGCCAGTATACGGGATTTTTCCGCCTTTCGCAAGAGCTGCGCAAAATTTACAGCGCCAGGAAGAAAAGCACGGCGGCGGGCAGCATTGCCAGCAGATAGAGCGACTCGACAAGCAGCTGCATGGGTTCACGGGAAGTGGCGGTCAGATCGTTGTTTTCGTTCATGAGTATCCCTCCGTTTTCTTGGTTGACATAATGGTATCATTCTGCCGTGGCCATAAAACGGACTTTCGCGGGAAAACTTTTTTTACGGAGTCCTTTTTAATGGACTATACATGTGGTATACTTGAAAAAAACTCTGGGAGGCGCGTTTGCATGGCGAAAGCCGGGAATCAGAAACTGAAGCTGTTGGTCCTGCTCCGCTACCTGATGCGGCAAAGCGACGAGCAGCATCCGGTCACGGTGGCACAGATGATCGAGGAGCTGGAGCGGCAGGGCATCTCCGCCGAACGCAAGAGCATTTACGACGATCTGGAGGCGCTGCGTCTGTTCGGTGTCGACGTGGTGCAGCAGCGTGGAAAAAACACCACGTATTATGTTGGCAGCAGAGATTTCGAACTGCCGGAGCTGAAGCTGCTGGTGGACAGCATCCAGTCCTCCAAATTCATTACCCAGCGCAAGACCCTGGCCCTGATCAAAAAGATTGAGAATCTGGCCAGTGTTTACGACGCACAGCTGCTGGAACGCCAGGTCTACGTTCGGAATCGGGTGAAGAGCATGAACGAGAGCGTCTATTATAATGTGGACGAGATCTCCGGCGCCATCACCCGGGATCGGGCCATCCGTTTTCGCTATTATGAGTTTACCGTGGAGAAAGAGCGTCAGTTTCGCCACGGCGGCGCGTTTTATACCGTCAGTCCCTTTGCCCTCATGTGGGACGACGAGAATTACTATATGCTGGCCTGGGACGCATGGGCAGGGCAGATGCGCCACTACCGGGTGGACAAGATGACCCAGATCTCCACGCTGGAGCAGGAACGGGAGGGCAAGGATGCCTATCGGGAAGTGGATATGTCCGCCTATTCCAAGAAGGTGTTCGGAATGTTCACCGGGAAGGAGTACCCGGTGCGCCTTCGCTTTGTCAACCACCTTGCCGGCGCGGTGATAGATCGTTTCGGCAAGGATATTACCCTGATTCGCGACGGGGCGGAGCACTTTACCGTCACGGTGAAGGTGGTGGTGAGCCCTCAGTTCTTCGCCTGGATTTTCGGCTTCGGCGCGGAGGCGGAGGTTCTTTCGCCGCCTGCCGTCCGGGAGGAATTGAAGCGCACGGCAAGACAGATTGCGGAGATATATGAGTAATACCGACGGATAGCGGTACAAACGGTATAAAAATATGCCGGCAGGAGAGATTCACCTGCCGGCATATTCAATTCTCAGTCCGGGGAACGGTCGCCGCAGAGGTAAAAGACGGCAAGCAGGCCCGGCCCCGTATGGGCGCCGATGACAACGCCCAAACTGCCCAGCTGGATCTGCCCAACCTGGGGACAGGCGGCCTCGATCTGGTCTGCCACCCACTGGGCGTCATCCCTGCAGTCTGCGTGCAGGATCAGAAATTCTGTTCCCGAGGCGTCGATCTTGCTCAGATCGTGGAGAACCCCGTCCCGGATGGCGTTCAGCGCCGCCCTGCGGCCCCGCGCCTTTTTCACCACGTCCAGGGTGCCTGCGTCAGGCACATAGAGCACGGGCTTGATGTTCAGCAGGGAGCCTACCAGCGCAGAGGCGTTGGAGACCCGGCCGCCCATTTTCAGATAATTCAGGTCGTCCACCGTGAAGCGGTGGGCGATCTTCAGCTTGTGCTCCTCGCCCCAGGCGATGAGGGCATCCATGTCCAGGCCCTCTTCCATCCGACGCACCATATTCATCACCAGAAGCCCGAGACCGCCGGAGATGCAGCGGGTGTCCATCACATAGAGCCGGCGCTCGGGAAACTCCTCCTGCAGCATAGCTGCCGCCTTGAGAGAATTCTCGTAGGAGACGGACATTTTGGTGGACATGTCCAGAAAAAGCAGATCCTTTCCGGTCTTCAGCAAACCCTTGAAGAAGTCGTAATAAATGAACTCGTTGATCATGGAGGTCTTGAGCAGGTCCCCGGCACGCATACCGCGGTAGACGGCGGCGCGCGTCTCCTCACGGCAGTCATCCTCTCGGGGGTCGCCGTTGACCGTATAGGGATAGGATACGAAGGGGATGCCGTGGGCATCCAGATAAGTTCTGGGCAGATCCGAGGTGGAGGATGTGGCAAGAATATAATCCGACATTTGCTTACTCCTTTTTTGTACAGTCGCGGCAGCCTGATGCAGCGGATGATTCATTTGGATCAGACATAACCAAATAACCATTATACCATAGTGCGGACAATTGGCAAGAACAGAATTCCTGCTTTTCAGAGTGTTCGATTGTAAAGTTTTTCGGGAACAGTTGCCTTGCATCGATGCTTGGTGTAAAATAAACCAAATAACTGCAAAGGGAGATGACCGGTTTGAAGGTTCTGTTTCTGGGGGCTGCCCATGAGGTCACAGGCAGCTGTACCTATCTGGAGGTTGGCGATAAGAAAGGGATAGTGGATTACGGAATGGAGCAGGGGAAGGACCTGTTCATCAATCAGGATTTGCCGGTAGACCCGTCCCAGCTTGACTTCGTTCTTCTGACGCACGCGCATATCGACCATTCCGGCCGCCTGCCGCTGCTGTACAAAAACGGCTTTCGCGGGCTGGTTTATGCCAGCGCGGCCACCTGCTCCCTGTGCGATATCATGCTGCGTGACTGCGCCAACATCCAGATTTCCGAGGCGGAATGGAAAAACCGGAAAGCCAAGCGCAACGGAGGCGAGGAAGAGGAACCCCTGTATGATCTGGAGGACGTTGCAGGGCTGATGGGGCTGATGCGGCCCTGCGCCTATGACACGCCTGTACAGATCAACGACTGCGTGACCATCCGTATGACCGACGTCGGGCATCTGCTGGGCTCCTCTGCCATTGAGGTATGGCTGACAGAGGACGGCGAGACCCGGAAGATCACATTCTCCGGCGACGTGGGCAATCTGGCTCAGCCAATCCTGAGAGACCCGCAGTTTGTGAAGCAGACGGACTATCTGGTAATCGAATCCACCTATGGCGACCGTCAGCATACCGCCGAGCGTGCGGACTATACGACGGAATTTGCCGAACGCATCCAGAAGGTTCTGGACCGGGGCGGCAATATGATTATACCCAGCTTTGCCGTGGGCCGCACCCAGGAGATCCTGTATTTCCTGCGGGAAATCAAGGAAAAGGGCCTGGTCAGAGGGCACGGGGATTTCCCGGTATATGTGGACAGCCCTCTCGCCATTGAAGCGACCAGCATTTTTCTGCAGTGCGACAGTCAGTTCCTGGACGAGGACATGCAGAGTCTGATTCGCTCCGGCATCAATCCCATTGTGTTCCCGGGACTGGAGCTGGCTGTATCCCAGGAGGAATCCAAGGCCATCAACGAGGACAAGGTGCCCAAGGTGATTATCTCCGCCAGCGGCATGTGTGACGCGGGCCGCGTCCGGCACCACCTGAAGCACAATCTCTGGCGGCCGGAGAGCATGGTGCTCTTTGTCGGATATCAGTCTGCGGGCACTCTGGGCCGTCTGCTGGTGGACGGGGTCAAGCACGTAAAGCTCTTTTCAGAAGATATCGAGGTCTGTGCGGAGATTGACACGCTCCCCGGCGTCAGCGGCCATGCGGACAAGGACGGACTGATCCGCTGGCTTCGCGGCTTTGAGGAAAAGCCCCGCCAGGTTTTTGTAAACCACGGAGACCCGGATTCCGCAGACAGTTTTGTATCCTGCCTGAACGAAGAACTGGGATATAACGCATTTGCCCCGTACAGCGGCACGGAATACGATCTGCTCAGGGGAGAGTTTGTGCGCATCACCGAGGGCAGACCGGTGGAGCCGGAAAAGAAGAGCGGCGGCAGGTCCCGGAAGAGCAGCTCGGCCTTCAACCGCCTGCTTGAGGCGGCCCAACGGCTGCTGGAAGTCGCCAGGGGCATGGAGGGCCACCCCAACAAGGAACTGGCCGGCTTTGCCGATGCCATTACCCGACTGGCCGACAAAATGGAAAAATGAGCGCTTTTGCGCAGAAACATTGACGAAACGGACAGACTGTGTTAACATAAAACATGATTACGAATGCGCGATCCTGCGCATGGGAGGGCTTGCTCTCCGTCTGGACGGGAGGAGAATCAATGAGCGAACAGGGTCTGGAGCCGGGCGGCAGCCTGCGGGACACCATACGGGGCATGAACCGGCAGGAGCTGTGCGCTTTTGTGGCAGAGCTCTGCAAGATCGTGAAGAGTGAAGTCGGAAACAATGCGTATCGCGGCGGCATTTTCCCCGAAAACATCAGCCTGGCACCCGGCGGCGGCTTTCGGATCGGGCCTGGCAAGCTGGCGGATTGGTCCCGGGAAGAGCTGCAGTTTGTGGCACCGGAGCTGTACTGGAACGGAAAATGCAGCCAGGCTTCGGACGTTTATTCGCTGGGGCTGCTGCTCTATTACGGCCTCAGCGGCGGACGGCTTCCCTTTGAGGGAGAGAGTCCGGACGCCCAACTGAGTCGGATGAGCGGCAAAAACATGGCC
>CAMVIC010000086.1 GCA_947167435.1 uncultured Clostridia bacterium
CAGGGTTTTGATCAGCATATCTTACAGCTCCTTTGTATCCAGAATGATGGTGACCGGGCCGTCGTTCTGGCTGAAAACCTGCATGTCGGCGCCGAACACGCCGGATTCCACATGGAAACCCTCCTCACGGCACCTGGCCATGACCAACTCATAGAGGGGGATCGCGGTCTCCGGTCGGGCCGCGTGGGAAAAGCCGGGGCGCCGGGATCTGCAGTCGGCAAACAGAGTGAACTGGCTGATGATCAGCAGCTCCGCCCCCGCGTCCCTGGGGTTTACATTCATCTTTCCGTTTTCATCCTCGAAGATCCGCAGCCCGCAGATCTTGTCGGCGATCTTCAAAGCCTGGGCCTCGGTGTCCTCTTCGTGCACGCCCAGCAGGACCAGAAAGCCCTTGCCGATGCTGCCGCGGGTCTCTCCGTCGATGACCACGGAGGCGGACCTGACCCGGGTTAATACAGCTCTCATTTCTTCTCTCCGTTTCTGCTGACGCGGCTGACGCCCGGGATGGCGGCGAGCCTTGCCATGATATAGCGCAGCTCCGCAATGCCGCGAACCTCCAGCGTCACGCTGGTCAGCGCAAGACCGGAGCCGATGTCCCGGGAGGTAAGGCTTCGTACCTTGGCGTTGAGGGTGTTGAGCACGGTGGCAATGTCCATGACCAGACCGGAGCGATCCTTGGAGGCAATGTTCAGCGTGGTCAGATAGCTGTCGGTGATCTCACCGGCCCAGGCCACCTTGATCCAGCGGCCCTCGCTCTCCGTGTCCTGGGATCGCTTCTGGTAGTTTTCGCAATCCTTCCGATGGATGGAGACGCCCTGCCCGCGGGTGATGAAGCCGATGATCTCATCCCCGGGGACGGGAGTGCAGCAGCGGGAGAATTTGACCAGGCAGTTGTCCAACCCCGCCACCAGAATGCCGTGGACGGGCTTGCCCTCTTTCTTGGCGTTCTGCTCCCGCCGCTCGGCGGCGGCGTTCATCTTGTCCAGAGCGGTCTTCCGGTCGGGCTTTGCGCTGCGCAGCTCGTCCCGCAGGCGGTTTGCCACACGG
Source organism: uncultured Clostridia bacterium (assembly GCA_947167435.1). Next base: position 1,048 of record CAMVIC010000086.1, read on the forward strand.
GCCACTGTGACGCCGCCGTAACCAATGGCGGCATAGAGATCGTCCACCGAGCCGAAGGAAAGGCGCTTGAGGATGGGGGAGAGAATCTCCTCGTCCATCACGTCCTCCAGCTTCAGCTCCTGGTGCCGCAGCTCGTCCTCCAGCATCTCGCGGCCGCGGATCACGTTCTCCTCCCGGCGCTCCTTCTTGAACCACTGCTTGATTTTGGTGCGGGCGGAGCCGCTCTTGACCACGTTCAGCCAGTCGCGGCTGGGGCCGGGGGCGGACTTGGAGGTGCGAATCTCCACGATGTCGCCGTTTTGCAGCACATAATCGTAGGTGACGATGCGGCCGTTGACCTTGGCGCCCACCATGTGGTTGCCCACATCCGAGTGGATGTTGTAGGCAAAGTCGATAGGCGTGGCGCCGGCGGGCAGGTTGATTACGTCGCCCTTGGGAGAGAAGACGAAGACCTCGTCGGCGAACATGTCGATTTTCAGATCGTGGAAAAAGTCCTGGGCGTCGGACTCCTGCTGGCTCTCCAGCAGACGGCGGACCCAGGCGAACTTGTCCTCGTCGCCCTGACGCAGATTGCTGCCGCCGTCGTTGAGCTTGTATTTCCAGTGGGCGGCGATGCCGTATTCAGCGGTGCGGTGCATATCCCAGGTGCGAATCTGCACCTCGAAGGGGATACCCTCGGAGCCGATTACGGTGGTGTGCACGCTCTGGTACATATTGGGCTTGGGCGTGGAGATATAATCCTTGAAACGGCCGGGCACGGGCTTGAACATGTCGTGGATGAGGCCCAGCACGTTATAGCAGTCGGGAATGGTGTCCACAATCACGCGGAAAGCGCACAGGTCGAAGATGCCGTTGATGTCCAGCTTCTGGGAATACATCTTCCGATAAATGCTGTACACATGCTTGATGCGGCAGTAGACGGTCGCCTTTATGCCCTCGGCGTCCAGGCGGGCCTGAATCTTCTTCTCCATGCTGTCCATGAAGGCCTCCAGCTGAGGCATGCGGGCGTCCAGCGTGTCGGTGATCTCTTTGTAACCTGCCGGGTCCAGGTACTGCAGGGACAAATCCTCCAGCTCCCACTTCACCTTCTGGATGCCAAGCCGGTGGGCGATGGGGGCATAGATCTCCATGGTCTCCAGGGACTTGGCCCGCTGCTTCTCCGGCGTCTGGTAATCCATGGTACGCATGTTGTGCAGCCGGTCGGCGATCTTGATGAGAATGACGCGGATGTCCTTGGCCATGGCCATGAGCATTTTGCGCAGGTTCTCCATCTGCTCGTCTTCCTTGCTGGTGTACTGCACCCGGGTCAGCTTGGTGACCCCCTCCACGATATCCGCCACCGGCATACCGAACTGGTGGGCAATGTCCGCGTGGGTCAGGGGGGTGTCTTCGATCACGTCGTGCAGCAGCGCCGCCACGATGGAGTCCTCGTCCAGCCCCATGTCCACCGAGATTTCCGCCGCGGCCACACAGTGGGTCACATAGGGGGAGCCGTCCTTGCGCTTCTGCCCGGAGTGGGCCATCTTTGCCGTGTCATAGGCGGCGCGGATGCGGCCCAGATCCATGACGTGGCCGGAGCCGGCGATTTTCTCCTCCAGCTCCGCATACATTTTGTCCGGGTCCAGCAGGGCGACGGTTTTGTTTTCGTTGTCAGACATATCGTTTCCTCCTGAGAGGCTTGTATTCGAAGCGGCCCCGTGCGCTCATTCTTCCTTTTTCGCGGCAAGCCCGCTTTGCCGGGCCTTGCCGCGAGGGGCTTTACAGCCCGCGCAAAGTGCGAATGATGCTTGTGCCTTCCAGATCCGCTTTTCCGTTTATTTCTGCGCTTTTTGCGCCGAAAAGCCTGCCGTCGCCGCTGTGGAGAAGACCGGTCTCCTGCAAAGTCAGCAGACAGAGACAGTATCGCTCCGGTTCCATGCCGGGCGGGCAGAGAGACAGAATATCCGCAGAACTGTCCGGCAGGGCAAATTCCCCGCCCACACTGCGCCAGAGCCGCACAAAATCGCAGCGTTCGGGACAGAAGGCGGAGGCGCAGCCGATGGCCTCGGCATCGCCGTGAAGCAGACGGTCACAGTGGGCGGAGCCGTCGTGGGGCCGGGCCCCGGCAATCAGCAGCTGAACAGAGGCGTGACCTCGGTATTCGTTGATCTGGGGCGTAAAGGCCAGATCGATTTTGTCACCTGCATTGAGCCCCAGCTGCTTTGCATTGTGAGAGAAGAAAATGCCCTCAAAGCGGGTGCCCTTCAGGCAGACCCGAAGCCTGAGATGCCGGCCTCCGCCCACCTGATCGCAGGATTCCAGCTCCACTGCGTTCATATACAGCAGAGGCTTGGGATTGCCGTTGCCGTAAGGCTCCAGCAGGTCCAGCTGCCGCACGTTTTCAAAGTCCAGCAGTGCCGGATCATCGATGCGCAGCTCACAGCACAGCTCCGGCTGGGGCTCAGGGCGATGCTCCTTGTAGTAGTCCCGCAGAGCATCACGGAAGGCGTCCACCTGATCACGGCGAATGGTGAGGCCCGCTGCCAGCGCGTGGCCGCCGAAGCCAAGCAGATGCCCGGAACAGGTGGAGAGCGCCTCGAAGAGATTGAAGCCGCCGTAACTGCGGCAGGAACCCTTCCCCTGATCGCCGCTGAGGCAGATCATCACTGCCGGCAGGGCATACTGCTCTGCCAGACGGGAAGCGGCGATGCCGATCACGCCCTGATGCCAGTGGTCGCTGGCAAGAACGATGGGACCGTCGGGCTCGGTGCCCGCCAGAAGCGCCTGTGCCTCCTGCCAGATTTCTGTCTCAATATGCTGCCGCTGACGGTTCAGCTCGCACAGCTCGGAGGCAAGCCTGGCCGCCTCCTGTGCGTCCGTACTCATCAAAAGCTCTGCCGCACGCGTCGCCTGCCCCAGCCGGCCGGCGGCGTTGAGCCGCGGCGCCAGACTAAAGCCCAACAGGGATGCGGTCAGGGGCTTTCCGGCCACAGACACTTCCCGCAGCATGGCGGCAAAGCCCGGCAGGGGATCGCGTTCCAGCTTCTCCAGCCCCCTGCGGACCAGGTACCGGTTTTCGTCCGTCAGAAGCATCACGTCGGCAACCGTGCCCAGGGCGACCAGGTCTGCATAGCGGGAGAGCATCTGCTCACTTTCGCCCTCACAGGCACAGACCAGCTTCAGCGCAACGCCCACGCCGGCAAGATCCGGGTTGGGATAGCTGTCGCCGGGCTGCTTGCAGTCGATCACCGCGACAGCGTCCGGCAAAGCGCCGGATTTGCACTCGTGGTGGTCGGTAATGACCATGTCAATCCCCAGTTGACGGGCATAATCCGCCTCTTCCACGGCGGTAATGCCGCAGTCCACCGTGATAACCAGATGCACGCCCTCGTCCCGGAGCGTCTCCAGCGCGGCACAGTTGAGCCCGTATCCCTCGCAGGAACGGTCGGGAATATACGGAATGCAGCGAAGCCCCTTGCTGCGAAGGTAATCGGTGACCAGACAGGTGGCGGTGATGCCGTCCACGTCATAGTCGCCGTAGACTGCCACAGTCTCGCCCAGGCGCAGGGCCTGATGAATGCGCGCCACCGCAACGGGCATGCCCAGCATCTTCATCGGGTCGTGCAGGCAGTCAGGACCGCCCTCCAGCATCTGACGGGCGGCCTCCGGCGTACGAATGCCCCGCAGCGCAAGTACGGAAGCCAGCAGCGGACGGTAGACCTTACTCAGTTCGCCGGGACACTCCGGACGGGAATATGGTATTTTCCACTCCTTACGATTCATGTTGTATCCCTATCAATTCTGAATTAACTAATGATTTATCTTACCAAAATCCCGACTCCAATTCAATACCGCCAAAGGAAAAACTGCGTTTTTTCTGTTTACTTCGAATAATCCTTCAGGCGGCGGATGCTGCCGCTGAAAGCCTCGGTCTGCTCCAGCGCACGCAGCGCATCCTCCGGCTCTGTGCAAACCCGGAAGAGCCGGAGGCAGTTTTTGCTGAGAAAGCGCTGCTCCGCCGCCTGTTCCAGAAGCGCCAGCAGGGGAGCATAGTAGTTCAGCGTGTTGAGCAATACCACAGGCTTTCCGTGCAGGCCCAATTGCTTGAGGGTGAGCGTCTCGAACAATTCCTCAAAGGTGCCGATACCGCCGGGAAGCGCCAGAAAGGCATCGCTCTCTGCCGCCATGGCAGCCTTGCGCTCTGCCAGTGTGTCTGTAAACACAAAACGCGAACAGCCCTGAAACAGAACGCCCGGTTCGTCGAAGAAACGCGGAGCGATGCCGATAATCTCCCCGCCGACAGCGGCCGCACCCCGGGCAGCGGCGCCCATCAGTCCGCCGGCACCGCCGCCGAACACCAGACTGTGGCCTGCTCTGGCCAGCAGGCTCCCCACAGCCTCTGCCGCTTCAAAATAACGGGGATCCAGTTCGTCACCGGAGGCGCCGTAAACACAGATTTTCATTGAATCCTCCCGCTTATCGGAATGCAGATTTTGCGTATCATTATACCACCGGCCGGATTATTTGAAAAGGTCAACTTGACCGGCGGCGCCCGTCGTGATAAGGTATAAAATGGATTGGAGGGCGCTTATGAAGAAAACGCTGATCATCATCTTGCTTTTGGGCCTGTGCTGCGGCTGCTTCGGCTGCGGAAGACAGGAGGGGGAAAGCGGAGATGCCGGCATGGAAATCGTCACGACGGTTTTCCCTGCCTATGACTTTTCCCGGCAGATTGCCGGGGAGCGGGCCCGCGTCACGCTGCTGGTTCCGCCCGGGGCGGAGGCCCACAGCTTTGAGCCCACGGCCCAGGACATGATCCGCGTGCAGAACGCCACGCTCTTTGTGTATAACGGGGGCGAATCCGAGGCCTGGGTGGAGCAGCTGCTGGAAGGGCAGGACCGCCCGGAGCGGCTGCTTTGCATGCTGGACTGTGTGGACGCGCTGGAAGAGGAACACAAGGAGGGCATGCAGGAGATACACGAGGAAGAGGAGGAAGAGGATGAGCCGGAATATGACGAGCACGTCTGGACCTCTCCGAAAAACGCGATCCTCCTGTGCGAGGCCATATGCCGGGCCCTCAGTGAGCAGGACCCGGAGGGTGCGGATTACTACCGGGCAAACTGCGAAGCCTATACCGGGCAGCTGCGAGAGCTGGACGACGCCTTCCGCCGGGCGGTGGAAAACGGTGCGCGCCGCACGGTGATCTTTGCCGACCGTTTCCCTGCGCGTTATTTCACGGAGGAATACGGCCTGGACTATTTCGCGGCCTTTCCCGGCTGCGCGGAGGACACGGAGCCCTCTGCCAAAACCGTCGCCTTTCTCATCGACCGGGTTCGGGAGGAAGAGATTCCCGTAGTATTCTATATTGAGTTTTCCAATGAAAAAATGGCCGACGTGATCTGTGAGGACACCGGCTGCGCGAAGCGCCTGTTTCACTCCTGCCACAATGTGACGGCAGAGCAGCTGCGGCAGGGGGTCAGCTATCTGGAGCTGATGCGCAGCAACGTGAAAACCATCGAGGAGGCATTGTCTTAGTGGCACTGATAAGCTGTGAAAATCTGCGATTTGCCTATGACGGGGTTCCCGTGCTGGAGGATGTGAATTTCGCCCTGAAGGCGGGAGATTACCTCTGCGGGGTGGG
>CAMVIC010000087.1 GCA_947167435.1 uncultured Clostridia bacterium
GACGACTCCGTCGCCGCCTGCGCTGCCAACTGGGGCTTCGAGCTGGCTGAGGACGCCACTGCCTACGACTTCTGGGATACCATCCTGGCTGCCTACGACAATGACACCGCCGCCGCTGAGGAAGTCGAGTCTGCCGGCTCCACCCGTCTTGGTTTGACTCTGGCCAACCTGGGCGCCGAGTTCCAGGCCGGTGTCTCCACCGGTACCGGTGCTGCCAACGTTGCGGGCCTGACCCGTACCGGCGACTACAGCATGAGCATCCACATGACCGAGTTCGATGCCACCGCCATTTACAACATGGGCTTCACCGTCGCTCCCATGCACTACTACGGCGACGAGGCTCTGTATGATTACGAGAACAACAGCTTCGGCTTCGTCAAGGGCGACCTGTCCGGCGTGAAGGCGAAGAACACCCAGCCCGTCGGCTGCGGCCCCTACGTGTTTGAAGGCTATGCCAACGGCGTTGTGACCCTGCGTGCCAACGAGCACTACTACAAGGGCACTCCCGTAACCGAAATCCTGCTCCTGCAGGAGTCTGTTGACTCCGACTACGTCCCCGGCATCGTGACCGGCACCTATGACATCGCACAGCCCTCCATCAACGACGCTACCGTCCTGGCCATCAAGGACGCCAACTCCAACGGCGAGCTGGTGGGCGACACCCTGCACACCGTCCTGGTTGACTACCGCGGCTACGGCTACCTGGGCATCAACGCCGACCTTGTCAACATGGACAACGATCCGAGCTCCGACGCCTCCAAGGCGCTGCGCAAGGGCTTCATGACCCTGTTCTCCGTCTACCGTGACACCGTGATCAACTCCTACTACGGCGACCGCGCCTCCGTCATCCAGTACCCCATCTCCAACACCTCCTGGGCTGCTCCCAAGCCCGCCGATGAGGGTTACCACACCGCCTACTCCATTGACGTGGACGGCAATCCCATCTACGACGCTTCCATGAGCCAGGAAGACCGCTATGCCGCCGCCAAGGAAGCCGCTGTCGGCTACTTCAAGGCTGCCGGCCTGCCCTACGACGAAGCCACCGGCAAGTTCACCGTTGACCAGACCTGGGAAGTCATGATCCCCGGCCAGGGCCAGCAGGATCACCCCGCCTACGGTGTGGCTGTCGCCGCCTCCGAGGTTCTGGCTGATCTGGGCATCACCCTGCAGGTAAACGACGTCGGCACCTCCGTGTGGAACAACGCCCTCGAGTCCAACACCGCCATGATGTGGGCCGCCGCCTGGCAGTCCACCGTTGACCCCGACATGACGCAGGTCTACTCCAGCGCCAATGCCCACGGCAACGGCACCAACTCCAACCACTACTCCGTGGATGACGCCGCTCTGGACGAGCTGATCAAGGCCGGCCGCAGCAGCGCCGACACCGAGTACCGCAAGAGCGTGTACCGCGATGCCATGGAGATCATCATGGACTGGGGCTGCGAGCTGCCTCTGTACCAGCGCAAGGACTGCACCGTTGCTTCCTCTGTCCGCGTGGTTACCGACACTCTGCCCGGCGACATGACCCCGTACTGGGGCTGGTATGCCGAGGTCGAGACTCTGGCTGTTCAGTAAGCGTTTCACCGCTTCGGAAAGTCTGAGCAATACGCAATTTCCCGGCACGGGAGGGGGATTTTCCCCCTTCCGTGCTGTCGGCGTTTTTGATTCGAGTTCCCTGGACTCAGAAAAACTAAGAAAGTAGTGAAACGATATGCTGAAGTACACAACCAAACGTTTGCTCTACAGCGTTTTGATTCTGTTCTTCGTGATGTTCATCATCTATGTGCTGATGTACAACATGCCCATGGGCTATGTTGAGACGAAGGCACGGGAGCTGGCCTCCCGTCCCGGCGCCACCAAAAGCTATGCGGAGTGGCTGGCGGACCTGAATGCCCAGTATGGTATGGACAAGGGCGTGGTTCAGGGTTATTTCGTGTGGTTGGGGCACGCCGTAAAGGGCGAATGGGGCGACAGCTGGGCTTGGACCCTGCCCGTCACCCAGGAGTTCCACAACACCATCTGGTACAGCTTCGCGCTCGGTTTGGTCTCGTTCATTTTCGAGATTCTCATCGCGATCCCCCTCGGAATCGCCGCTGCGAAAAAGCAGTACAGCTTTACGGACTATTTCACCACAGTGGTTGCCATGATCTGCATCTCCATGCCCACCTTCTTCCTGGCAACTCTGCTCAAGTATATTTTCTCTGTCAAGCTCGGCTGGTTCGATCTGTCCGGCATGCAGGGCAGAAACTATCTGAATTTGTCTGACTTCGGTAAATTCCTGGATGTAGCCAAGCACTTTGTGCTCCCGTCGATCACTATTATCATCATCTCCATCGGCGGACTGATGCGTTACACCCGTACCAATATGCTGGAAGTGCTCAACTCCGACTACATCCGCACGGCCCGCGCCAAGGGCGTGCCCGAGAAGAAAGTCATCAACTATCACGCCTTCCGCAATACGCTCATCCCGCTGGTCACCATTCTGGGCGGCAGCCTGCCGGGCCTGTTCTCCGGCGCCCTGATTACGGAGACGCTTTTCTCCATCCGCGGCATCGGCTACGCCTCCTACACTTCCATGACCCAGGCGGACATCCCCTTTATCATGTTCTATCTGGCCTTTATCTCCATCCTCACACTGCTGGGCAACCTGATTTCCGATCTGCTGTACGGTCTGGTCGACCCGCGTGTGCGGCTGAGCTGAGGAGGTGGAACGATGGCTAAAACATATTTGAACGAGGCACTGAAAGCCCGCGCCGCAGCCCAGGTGAAGGAAACGGACGAGGAGATCCACCTGGACGACGTCTCCCGCGTCAAGGTCCTCTCTCCCGGCAGGCAGGTCTTCAAGCGCTTTATCCGCAACCGTCTTGCGGTGTTCGGCAGCGTGCTGCTGATTACCATGTTCGTCTTTTCCTTCTTCGGCCCGCTGTTCTACGCCTATGGGCAGAAGCAGATTTTCTACAAGTTCGACAAGCAGAACGTCAACTACGGCATGGCCAAGGAAAACACTGCCTACATCGGCTACGATGTGGACGGCAGCATCACGGTGGAGCGCCCGGTGGTCAACGCCATTAATTCCAACGTGAAGAAAATGATTGCCGCGGGCCAGACCAGTATGGTCACCTTCGGCGCGGACGGCGCCTATAAGATCGACAAGCTGGCAGACAAGATCTACAGCCTCTCCGCCGTGACGGTGGAGCCGGTCTGCACCGTGGGTGCCGGCACCGTCAAGGTCGGTGTGTACGACTCCATCCGCAAGAGCATCAGCTTCACCGGCGCCGAGGTGGAAGGCCTGGCCGCCGCCGCTGCCGGCATCAAGGGTACCGGCGGTACCGTCGAGCTGGACGGTGTGACCTATACCTTCAAGAAGGGTGCGGCCAAGTCCTTTGACATTACGGCGGAAATGAGCGGCCTGCGCTATGCCGGCGAGGAGCTTGGGGAGGAGTTTGAGACTGCTGCCAACAAAGCGGCTGAGACCGGCGCGGGCTTCACCCTGGACGGCGTGGAGTATGCGCTGCAGAAGGACGGCGGCGTTTCCACCGTCTACCGCCTGGGCGACAGCCGCATGGCGAAGGTCTTCACCTCCATGACGGTGGATACCTTTACCCTGGGCACCACCGTGTCCGATGACTTCCGGGTGGGCGCACTGCTGGCCTCCAATCAGGACGGCAGCTTCTCCGTCGACGGACAGGACTTCACTGCCGCCTATGAGGACGGCGTTCTCATCGTCCGGGATGCCGAGGGCAACGAGTACGCGGAATTTACCGCTTTTTCCGTCCGCCGCTACTCCGGCGAGGACTCCATGGCCTATGACCTGAAAAAGGCGATCGCCGAGCATATCGCCGACATGGAGGCTGCCGGGGCCAAGACCAGCTCTATGACCTATAACCTGCCACAGCAGGGCGCCAGCGGCGAGTATATCTACGACGAGGAAGGCAATCTGCTGTATAACGAGAGTGAGATGACCATTACCAAGCGGGATACCGGCGAGTATGTCATCAACGCCGATCAGATCATCTATGTGATCGACATGTTCTCGCCGCCCACTGCCAAGCACATTCTGGGCACCGACGGCGACGGCTTTGACGTGCTGGCCCGCGTCATGTACGGCGGCCGCATCTCCCTGATGGTAGGCTTTGTGGTCGTGTTCCTGGAGTGCTTCCTGGGCATTATCATGGGCGGTCTGGCCGGCTACTACGGCGGCTGGGTGGACATGCTCATCATGCGCCTGGTGGATATCTTCTACTGCCTGCCCTCCATGCCCATCATGATCATTCTGGGCGCCATGATGGATGCGCTTCGGATGAACACCTACGTGCGACTGATCATCATGATGGCGGCGCTGGGCATCATGGGCTGGGCCGGCGTTGCCCGCCTGGTCCGCGGCCAGATTCTCTCCCTGCGCGAGCAGGAGTTCATGGTGGCCACCGAGGCCACCGGCATCAAGGTAAGCGATCGGATCTTCCACCATCTGGTTCCCAACGTCATGCCCCAGCTGATCGTCACGGCGACCATGGGCATGGGCAGCGTCATCATCACCGAATCGACCCTGTCTTTCCTCGGCCTGGGCGTGAAGCACCCCCTGGCAACCTGGGGCACCATCATCAACTCTGTGTCCTCGGCCTCGGCCATGGCACACTACGCACACATCTGGATCCCTGTGGGTCTGCTGATCTGCCTGACCGTTATTGCCTTCAACTTTGTGGGCGACGGTCTGCGCGACGCATACGACCCCAAGGCAAAACGCTGAGAAGGAGGAGAAAATCATGGCTGAAAAAGAAAAGAAAAAGTCCTCCTATATATCTGCGAAAGAGTCCAGACGCATTACCCGCTTCAACCGGCGCGTGACCCGTAAGCTGGAGAAGGAGCGGGCGGACGCAAACAAGGATCCCGCCCTGTACACCACCAAAATGGCAAACCCCGACAACGTGGTGGAATTTGACAACGTCTGCACCTATTTCTTCACCGACGTGGGCACCGTCAAGGCGGTGGACGGCGTCAAATTCGAGATTCCCAAATGCTCCACCGTAGGCGTGGTGGGAGAGAGCGGCTGCGGCAAGTCCGTCACCAGCCTGTCTCTGATGCAGCTGCTGCAGCGCCCCACCGGCCAGACTGTTGGCGGAGAGATTCGCTTCAATCTGGGCGACGGAACCGCATACAACATTGTAAACACGCCCAACGCCATTATGGAGACCATCCGCGGCAACCGGATTTCGATGATCTTCCAGGAGCCTATGACCGCACTGAACCCGGTGTTTCGCATCGGCGAGCAGGTGGACGAGGTTACCCTGCTCCATAATCCGGAGATGAGCAAGGAAGACGCCAAGGCCAGAACTCTTGAGATGCTGGATCTGGTTGGCATTGCCAACAAGGAAGGCGTCTACGATATGTATCCCCACGAGCTGTCCGGCGGTATGCGGCAGCGCATCTGCATCGCCATCGCCCTGGCCTGTTCGCCGTCGCTGATCATCGCCGACGAACCCACCACCGCCCTGGACGTGACCATCCAGGCCCAGATCCTGGACCTGCTGCAGAACCTGAAGGACAAGCTCAATTCCTCCATCATGCTGATCACCCATGACCTGGGCGTGGTTGCCGGCATGGCGGACTACGTGGTGGTCATGTACGCCGGCCGCGTGGTGGAGAAGGGAACCGCGGACGATATTTTCCATCATCCCGCCCACCCCTACACCATCGGCCTGATGCGCTCCAAGCCCGTTGTGGGCAAAAAGGTGGAGGAACTGTACAACATTCCGGGCAGCGTCCCGAACCCCGTGGAAATGCCCAACTACTGCTATTTCCGTGACCGCTGCGAAATGCGCTGCGAGCACTGCGACGGGAAGTATCCCCCTGAGATCCGGATCAGCGATACCCACGTGGTATCCTGCTACCGCTTCCTGGAGGAGGGCCAGGTTCTCGGCTATCCCAAATCGGTAAATGTGGAGGAGCTTTAAGATGGACGAAATCAAAAAGACACCTGCCACCGAAAACGAGTACCTGCTGGAGGTCAGAGATCTGGTCAAATGGTTCCCCATCAAGTCCAGCTTCTTCAAACGCACCGTCGGCAACGTAAAAGCAGTGGACGGCGTCAGCTTCAAAATCCGCCGGGGAGAGACCATGGGTCTTGTGGGCGAAAGCGGCTGCGGCAAATCCACCTGCGGACGGACCATCCTGCGCCTGCAGGAGAAGACCTCCGGACAGGTGCTGCTGGACGGGCAGGACATCTTTGCCCTCAGCAAGGAGGAGCTGCGCCGGATGCGGCCCAAGATGCAGATCGTGTTCCAGGACCCGTATTCCAGTCTGTCTCCCCGTCTGCCCATCGGTGAAATCATCGGTGAGGCCGTGCGGGAGCACAACATTGTCCCTCCGGAGGAGTTTAACGACTATATCACCCGTGTGATGGATGTCTGCGGCCTGCCTGAGTATTACAAGGACCGCTATCCCCACGAGTTCTCCGGCGGTCAGCGTCAGAGAATCTGCATTGCCCGCGCCCTGGCCCTGTCTCCGGACTTCATCGTCTGCGACGAGCCGGTCTCCGCGCTGGACGTGTCCATTCAGGCGCAGATCATCAACCTGCTCAAGCAGCTGCAGAAGGAATTCGGCCTGACCTATCTGTTCATTTCCCATGACCTGTCGGTGGTGGAGCATA
>CAMVIC010000088.1 GCA_947167435.1 uncultured Clostridia bacterium
TTTTGTGATATACGGATTCACAAAAAATGTGGCGGCTGAAGCGCAGTCAAAAAAGACTGAAGGGCTTTTTTGACAAGCTGGGATTGTTTGCACACTGTTTACCATGGCGACCCCGCCGGTAAGCGGCGGAGCAATCTCCTGTCTTTCCGTCCTGATTGCTCAGATGGGCCTCCCTCAGGACGCGGTTGCCATCGGCGCTACGGCCATCATATTTCTGGACTTCTTCACAACGAGCTCCCGTATTCTGATGTCCCATCTGGAAACGCTTCTCCAGGCGGATCGTCTGGGTATGCTGAACCGGGAGATCCTGCTGCAGAAATAGTTCTTATCTGTTGTCACGAGAAGACAGCGCCGGCCCGCGGTGAGATTCTCCCTGCCGCGGCCGGCGCCTGCTGCGTTTTATCCTGTTTTCACTCCACTTTATAAATCATTGATTCTTGTGCATTTTGCTTTTATCGGGTATAATTTTCACAAAATCGAAACATGGGAAAGCAATTCATGAAAGGAGTGAGTCAATGGACCGGAAACGGACCGGCTTTGGAACCAGTTCCGGCTTTGAGCTGGCTGCGCTCGGCTCTGCGGTCGGCCTTGGGAATATCTGGGGCTTCCCATATAAGACAAGCGCCAACGGAGGCGCCGCATATCTCCTTGTTTATCTTCTCTGCATTCTCCTGGTCGGAGCTGTCGCCATGTTGGCAGAGTTCGGAGTCGGGCGGCGCGGAAAGGCAAATCCGGTGACGGCATACAAGTCCTTCTCTCCGAACTGGGGCGCAGTCGGATTGCTCGCGGTCGTGATTCCCGCGCTGATTATCTGCTACTACTATGTTCTGGGCGGATACACCGTAAAGTATGCGCTCAGTTCCTTTGCCGGGAATACCGGCATTTTCAGCAGCTTCGCAGCAAATACGGGGGACGTTCTGCTCCACACGGTCATATTCGCCGCCCTTGCTCTCTCGATCATCGCGGCAGGCGTCCGCAGAGGAATTGAGACCGCATCCAAAATTCTGCTTCCCAGCATGCTGCTGCTCCTCATTGTGATCTGCTGCTTCACTTTTTCCCTCGGCGAAGGGGTCAGGGAAGGCCTGGCTTTCTATCTGCGCCCGGACTTCCATGCCATCAGCCGGGCAGGGATTCTCTCCGCCATGGGGCAGGCTTTTTTCTCTCTGTCTCTCGGCTGCGGCGCGATGATCACCTACGGTTCCTATACGGGGGAAAAAGTCAATCTCTATCGCTCCACAGCGATGATCTGCATTCTGGACGCGGTCATCACCTTTATGGCTGGTCTTGCGATTTTCCCTGCGCTGTTTCACTATGCTGCTGCCAGCGGCACCTCCGCCTCCGAGCTGGGTATGGGAGGCATCGGCCTTGTCTTTATCACCCTTCCTCTCGTTTTCAGCGAGATGCCGATGATTGGCCGGCTTGTCTCTCTCCTCTTCTTCACCATGACGGCAATCGCCGCGCTGACTTCGGTTGTGTCCATCGTGGAGGTCGCAACACAGTTCATCATCCAGTGTCATCGCATTTACCGTACCCGCGCCGCAATCCTTGTGACCTGTGTCTGCCTCGTCGGCGCGGTTCCCGTGGCCATATCCCTGGGCAGCTCCCTGAGCGGCGGCACTCTGCTCTGTCTCTTCGGCAAAAACCTTCTGGAGCTTCTCGACGGGGTTACCAACACCATTCTCATGCCACTGTGCGCCACGGCGGCATGTCTTGCGGTAGGCTGGCATCCGGACCGCTCTCTCTCCGGCAGCGTCAGCCCCCGCCTTGAGAGCGCCCTTCGCGTGATCATGAAGCTCGTCGCCCCTGTTTTGATCGCCGTTATCGAGCTGATCGGCATTGCGGACCTTCTCTCTGCTCCCGGCGGCGCAGGCACGCTGCTGTGCGCAGGCGCTGTTCTGATTCTCACCGCAGCTGCGTACTTTGGCTTCTATCGCCGGCGTGATACCGGCAGCAACCACGATGAGGCGCTTGCGCTTGAACAGGCCCTTGAACGCCGGAAAGCCGGGCCGCAGCGCGGCTGGTATCCGGAGAGAGACAGGTGAAGCCGATGAAATCGAGCAGGTTTTTTGCAAACATTCTGACCATCGGTTTTGCGTTGTTTTCCATGTTCTTCGGCGCAGGCAACGTCATCTTCCCGCCGTTTCTGGGTCTCCAGTCCGGCAGACTGTGGCTGGAAGGATTTGCGGCCTATTACGTTGCCGACGTGCTGCTTGCGATTCTGGCCCTCTTTGCGCTTTTGCAGGCGGGCAGCGCAAGTCGTCTGTTGGAACGTCTCGGGAAAAAAGCCGCTGCCGTGCTGATGACCGTGATTATTCTGTGTATCGGCCCGCTCCTTGCCATCCCCCGCACGGCGGCCACAACATTTGAGCTGGGGGTCGGCGAGCTGCTCCCGTCTGTCTCCCCGATTCTGTTTTCCGTTCTCTTCTTTGCGCTCATTCTTGCCCTGAGCATACAGGAATCGTCCGTCATCGATATCATCGGCAAGTTCCTCACGCCCGCCCTTCTCCTCGGGCTTGCCGTGATGATCCTTGTGGGCATCATTCATCCGATCGGGCACGTTTCAGACACGGTTCGGGTGGACAGTGTACTCGAGACCGGCATCGAGGCCGGCTATCAGACGCTGGACGTTCTGGCAGCTCTGGTCTTCGGCGCCGTTCTGGTAAAATCTGCGGAAGAAAAGGGCTATCACGAGGAGAAGCCCCGGCTGAGGGTGCTGTTCGGCTCCGCCATCGTCTCAGGGGGCTTGCTGCTGCTGGTTTATCTTGGTCTTGCCTGGCTCGGCGCGTCAGCCTCCGAGGTTTATGCTTCGGAGACGTCCCGTGCCGCCCTTGTCATATCCATCGTTCAGCATCTTCTGGGCAGGCCGGGTCTTGTGCTCTTCAGTGTGGTTGTGGCACTGGCCTGCATCACCACCGCGGTGGGCCTTGTCTCTTCCACCGCCGACCATTTTGCGACGCTCAGCCGCGGGAAAGTCAGCTACCGGCTCTGTGTATTGATCACCTGTGTATTCAGCGCGCTGATCTCAAACCTGGGGCTGGATACCATCATCTCCATCGCCGCGCCGATTCTCGGCATCGTATATCCGCCGGTGCTGGTTCTGGTGGCAGTGTCTCTGCTGATGCCGCACATGTCCAACTCCATCTGTATCTCCGCCGTACTGGGCGCTCTGATCATGAGCGTTCTCTCCACTGCGGATTCCCTGGGGCTCGCGATGCCGTGGCTTCATAAGATGCCGCTTGCCAATGTGGACATGGCCTGGATTCTCCCCTCCGTTCTCTGCGGCGTCGCCGCATTTCTGTACCGCCTGCCGTGGCTGGAACGCGCGGAAGATTGAGATTTCGCAGCATTCCGTATCATCAAAGCTTAAAGGCCCTCCCGGCGGAAGCAGATCCGTATTGAAAAAAATCAGCGAATTCGTACAAATCCGGTCTGTACGAATTCGCTGAACTTTTTCGGACGGCGCCTTGCGCTGCCGGGCCATGGGCGTCTTCTGCAGCAGGCTCTTCCCGGCTTATTCGTCTGTCTGCGGGCCCAGCCAGCGCAGGCAGAGCATGGTCATATCGTCGTAGCGGGGACCGTCCCCGGTGAAGGCCTCGGCGGCCTGCTTCACCCGGGCGGCGACGCTCCTGGGGCTGTCCTCCCCCGGCCCATTGAGGGCCTGGAGCAGCCGCTGGGGGCCGAAGAGCTGCCCGTCGCCCCGGTTTGCCTCCGTCACCCCGTCTGTGTAGACAAAGATCAGGGAGCCCCGCTTCAGCTGCAGGCTGTATTCCCGGTAGTGCAGGCCCTCCATGCCGCCGACGACCAGGCCGTGCCGGTCCTTCAGCAGGCTGAAGTCCGTCCCCGGCTCCTTTACGGCGGGGTACTCGTGGCCGGCGTTGGCGCAGCGCAGCAGGCCCGTGGAGATCTCCAGGACCCCCAGCCACACCGTCACGAACATTTCCTCGGGATTTCGCCGGCAGATCTCCCGGTTCACCTCCGTGAGGATGGCGGCGGGGTCCCGCTCCGTCCCGGCGATATGCCGGATGAGGGTGCCGGAGAGCATCATGAACAGGGCTGCCGGGACCCCCTTTCCGGAGACGTCTCCGATGACCATGCACAGATGGTCCTCGTCCAGCAGGAAGTAATCGTAAAGGTCGCCCCCCACCTCCCTGGCCGTGCTCATAGAGGCGTAGATTTCAAATTCCTTCCGCTCCGGGAAGGCGGGATCCTCCTTGGGCAGGGCGCTGGTCTGAATTCGGGTGGCCAGAGCCAGCTCCGTCTCATAGCGCTCCTTTACCAGGGCCAGGGCCTGCCGCTCCCGGACGGCCTGCAGATAGTGGATCGCCGCCGCCAGGAGATACAGCACCGGCAGCGCGAAGGGCAGCCACAGCACGTGGCTCACATAGCCCAGCCGGTAGAGAAGCAGAGAGCCCAGGGGCCCCAGCAGCATCAGTCCCAGGCAGGCCAGGGCCCCGGTGCCCGCCTTCAGGCGCAGGAAGAGGAGAGCCGCCAGAGTGCCCAGCAGCACCAGAACCGCCAGCTGCGGCCCGTCGGAAAGCTCCCGCTTGAAGTTTTGCTCCAGCAGGCACTGGATGATGTTGGCCTGGTACTCCACGCCGTACATCTGCAGCCCCCGGTCGATGGAGGTGAAGTAGGCGTCCTGCAGGGATGGGGCGTAGGGCCCGATAAGGACGATCTTCCCCGCCCAGAGTTCCGCAGGCAGCTGCCCGCTGAGCAGGCTGTAGAGGCTGACCCCGTCACTGTAGCTTCCGGGGCGGCCGGTATAGGGCAGGTAGAAATGGCCGGCGGCGTTGACCGGGGGCAGCTTCAGTGCCTCTCCCCGGCTCTGGGCATAGAGTCCGGCGGCCGCGGCGGCCATGGACCAGACCCGCTCCCCCTCCGGCTCCACGTACAGAAGGGCGTGGCGGAGGACGCCGTCGGTGTCGTTCATGGCGTTGATGTGGCCCTGAACCGTCACGGCCCGCAAGGCCTCATAGGGCTGCACATAGCCCAGGATGGCGGCGGCATCCAGGCTCCGTGCCCGGCCGTTTTCCCAGACGATGCGGCTGCCGAACTCCGCCATGGAGGCGGTGACCACGTTTCCCAGCCTGCCGGCGGCCTCCGCCAGGCGGCTGTCCGCGGCGCTGTTGCTCTCCCCGTCGTAGAGGATGTCCACCGCCGTCACGGCGGGGCGCTTCTCCGGATCCTCCCCCAGCTTCTCCAAAGCCAGGGCCATGGCCTGCCGGTAGGAGGGGCCGTAGGGTCCCAGCTCCCGGAGAGTCTCCTCGTCGATGCCGATGAGGAGGATCCGCTCGCTGGGAACGCCGGGACGCTGGAACAGAGTATCCTGGCTCCAGCGGTCATAGCGCTTCAGGGCGCCCCCCGCCAGGACCAGAGCGATGAGCAGCGCGGCACACAGGGCCGCCAGAAGGCTCTTCAGAATTTTCATGTCAGCTCACCCTGGATGCCTCAGGCAATGGTGAAGCTTGTGTTGATGTAGTTGACGGTGTAGCTGGAGGCGCCGACGAAGATATCGACGCTGCCGGAGATGGGATAGGTTCCCCTCTCCTCGGTGCTTTCCGCGGTGACATCCAGATAGAGATCGGTCCCCGTGAAGAGGTTAAAGGCAAAGGTGGTGGTGCCGCCGCTGCTGCTGGAGCCGTAGGCGGTGACGGAGCTGCCGGCGTTGGGTCCGCTGACCACCATGATGTAGACGCTGCCGGGGTCAAAAGACCGGGCCACACCCGCCGCGTATTCGTAGGTTCCGCCGCCCAGGCTGATGTTCAGCGCCAGGGGGTACACCGTCAGGGTGCCCAGATTCTCAGTGAGGCTGTAGTTGCCGGGATTGGCGCTGCCCCAGGTGATCTCGTAGCTGTTGGTCACGCTGCCCGCCTCGGTGATCTGCCCCTCTGCGGCGACGGTGGCAGTCTCTCCGTTTACCAGGCCCGTGAGGGAGGCCTCGGTATTGATGAGGGCGGTTCCGTCGTAGGTCTTTTCGGCGCTGCCGGTGCTGACGGTCAGGGGGGCGGGGGTGACGGTGAAGGTTCCCTTGACCACCGTGACGTTTGTAAACCACAGGGTGGCGTCGTCCCCGGTGGTGGGGTCCGTGATCATGTACTCGGCGGTGGTCTCATCGCTGCCCGCATTCTGCAGCCAGCCGCTCTCATAGGTGGTGATCTGCACCCCGGCGGGCAGGCCTTCCACGGTGGACTTCCCCTGCACCTCCTGCTCCGCGCCGTTATAGACCACGGTCTCGCTGGGTGCGGTGATGGTGATGGGGGTGTTGTTTTCCACGATGATCAGGCTGCCCGGGACGGTTGTGATGTCGGAGAAGTTGGCAGTGACGTCGTTGCCGGCCCCGTCCAGAATGGAATAGGCGGCCACCATATTCTCGGAGCTTCCCAGGGTGGTCTGGCTGCCGGAGGTAGTGGCGCTGACGCTCAGCCCTGCCGGGAGTCCCTCCGCACTCACGCCGCTCTCGGTCAGGGGCGTGCCGTCGTAGGGCTTCTGGGCGGTGGCGGCAGTGATGACGATGGCCTCGTCGTTCACCGTCATGGTCAGGGTGCCCAGGGTCTCGCTGATCTGATAGTTTGTCTCCTTCGCCCCGGTCCATTCGATCTCATAGGTGTTGAGGCTTTCGCCCACCTCCGTCTGGCTGCCGGT
>CAMVIC010000089.1 GCA_947167435.1 uncultured Clostridia bacterium
ACGAGCTGTTCTACGGCGGCGAGAAGGCGGTCTACTCCCAGGTGGGCGGCAGCGACCTGTTTTGGGGCTTCAAGCACAACTGGCGCCACTACTTCAGCTTCATGCATGATCTCCACTCCGGCGTGGTCAACGACTACGCGCTGTGGGCCGTGGTGGCCCTGGCTCTGGCGATCGTGTATGCGCTGATCGTTCTGTAAGGAGGTGGGAAGTATGAATATTGTGATAGATGCGCTGAAATACCTGGCCTATATCCTGATCTTCCCCGGCTTCCTGTTCTGCTTTTTGACCGGCATGCTGCTGTGCGGCATCGACCGCAAGCTGGTGGCGAAAATGCAGAAGCGTGTGGGTCCCCCCATTCTGCAGCCCTTCTATGATTTCTTCAAGCTCTGCGGCAAGGAGACCATCGTTCCGGCCGCTGCCAACAAGACCGTGTTCCTGCTCGCTCCCCTGGTGGGTCTGGCGGCCCTGGTGGTCATTCAGCTGTTCATTCCCGTCTTCAACTTCTCCGCCTTCACCGGCATTGCCGACGTGATCGTGATCCTGTATCTGCTGCTGATCCCGGCCCTGTCGGTGATCATGGGCGGCGCGGCCTCCGGCTCCCCCTATGCGGGCGTGGGCCTGAGCCGTGAGATGGTCACGGTGCTCAGCTGCGAGCTGCCGCTGGTGCTGGTGCTGCTGGCCATTGCCCGCACCGTGGGCAGCGCCATGGGCAAGGGCCTGTGCTTCAGCCTCACCGAGATCGTGAAGTACCAGTCCGTCCACGGCAGCCTCATCACCCACCTGAGCATGATTCCCGCCGCCGTGGCCTTCCTGATGGTCATCCCCGGCGAGACCGGCAGTCATCCCTTTGACGCGGCCGAGGCAGAAACCGAAATCTGCGAAGGCATGCTGGCCGAGTACAGCGGCGCGCCTCTGGGCGTTTACAAGCTGAGCCACGGCGTAAAGCTGCTGACCATGACGAGCCTCTTTGTGGCCCTGTTCCTGGGCGGCGCCGGCAGCGGCCTGGAGCGCCTGGTGCTGGGCATGGGCCTGACGGGTCCCATCGCCGGTATGCTGAGCCTGGTGCTGAGCATCCTGCTGCTGTTCCTGCTGTGCGTTGTGCTCACCGCAGTGTGCATCTCCTTTGTCCACGCCGTCACCGCGCGGCTGCGGATCGAGCAGATCTTCAAGTACTACTGGACCGTGGTTTCCGGCCTGGCTCTGATCAGCCTGGTGCTGGCCTGGTACGGCCTGTAAGGAGGGAAGCCTATGTTTAAGAAACTGATCGCGGAGAGCACCGGCAAATCCCCGTGGCTCTTCCACATCAACGCCGGCTCCTGCAACGGCTGTGACATCGAGCTGGTGAGCGTGCTCACCCCCCGCTATGATGCGGAGCGTCTGGGCTTCAAGCTGGCGGGCAGCCCCCGTCACGCGGACATCGTGGTAGTCACCGGACCCGTCACGGTCCAGTCCCTGCCCCGTGTGCTCTCGGCCATCTCTCAGGTGCCGGAACCCCGGTGCATCGTCACCATGGGCTCCTGCCCCCAGTCCGGCAACGTGTTCCGGGGCAGCTATTCCATCGCCGGCCCCCTGAGCAAGTACGTCCATGTGGACGTGGACGTGGCCGGCTGCGCGCCCAAGCCTGAGGCCGTGATCGACGGCCTGGCCCTGGCCACCAAGATTCTGGAGGAGAAAAGGAGGGCGATGAAGTAATGGATCTGCCGTTTGTAAAGGAAGCAATCACCCAGCTCTTTTCCAAGTCCAGCTGCGACATGTATCCCGTCAAGCCCAGCGAGGCCGCGCCCAACTATCGGGGCCGCATCGTCTTCCATCCCGACAAGTGCATCAGCTGCATGATGTGCGAGCGGGTCTGCTCCGGCAACGCCATCACCACCGTGACGGAGAAGCTGGAGAACGGAGACGAACAGATCACCCGTACCTTCAACCTGGGCTCCTGCACCTTCTGCGCCACCTGCATGGATTTCTGCCACGGCGCCATTGAGTTCAGCCGTGACTACCACATGGTGGCCACCAAGGAAGAGGACCTGCTGGTCACCGGCACTTACATCAAGAAGAAGCCGGTGAAGAAGGCGCCTCCCGCCAAGCCCGCCGCCCCTGCCGAGGCGCCCAAGGCCGCCCCTGCTGAGGCCAAGCCTGCCGAGGGCGAGGCACCCAAGGCCGAGGCAGCTGCACCCGCCGTGCAGCCCCGGGACGACGGCAAACCCGTACAGGACCCCAGCAAGTGCGTCTACTGCACCATCTGCGCCAGAAAGTGCCCCGCCGGGGCGCTGACCGTGGACCGGGCCGCCAAGACCTGGACCCTGGACGAGGATCTGTGCGTGGGCTGCGGTACCTGCGCCGAGGCCTGCCCCAAGAAGTGCATCCTGATCTGAGCATCGGGAATATGAAAAAAGAGAACGGATTTTTATCCGTTCTCTTTTTTCAGTTTTCAGGATTCAGTTTTCGGTTTTCAGAAGACGGGAGAGGCGGCTGGCGCGGGGCTGCCTCAGATCATCAGGTCCCGGATCAGGCGCAGGAGGCGGCTGGCATTGATTTCCAACTGTTGTCGCGTGACGGTGCCCTCCTTGAGCCCGTTCAGGATGGCCTTCACGTCGGCGGCGCTGCCGGGCATGGTCAGGTCGTTGCCAGCTGCGGCGATCCGGTCCGCACGTGGGCCGGGGAAGGCGGATTTTTTGTCGATGGTGCCGCCGAGGATGATCCAGTCGGTCATCACGACGCCGTCAAAGCCGAACTCACCCCGCAGCACGTCCTCCAGCAGATCTCTCCGCTCGGAGCTGTGGATGCCGTTGATCAGGTTGTAGGAGGTCATCACCGCCTTGGGCGCCGCCTGCCGCACCGCGATGCCGAAGCCCCGCAGATAGATCTCCCGCAGGGCGCGCTCACTGACCCGGCTATTGGAGTTATAGCGGTTGGTCTCCTGGTTGTTGGCGGCGAAATGCTTCAGCGTTACGCCACGGCCCGGATGCTTCTGCACGCCCCGGGTCAGCGCCGCGGCAAAGACGCCGGAGAGCAGAGGGTCCTCGGAGAAATACTCAAAGTTCCGGCCGCAGCGGATGTCCCGCTGGATGTTCAGCGCCGGGGCCAGCCACAGGTGGACGCCGAAGCGCTCCATCTCGCTGCCCACCAGATCGCCGCAGGCCTCCGCCAGATCAGGGTCCCAGCTCTGGGCGACGGCACTGCCGATGGGGATGGCGGTGCAGTACTGCTCCCGCCACTCGCCCTGGGGCTGCTTCTCCAGCAGGGCCAGCAGGCCGATGACAGCCGGGGGCAGCAGCTCCTGCATGCTCTCGGGAACGGAGGGCCCGAGGGAGTGGGCGCCGGTTTCGTTCAGAACGTATTCGGGGCTCAGCCGCAGACCGGCGGGGCCGTCGGCCATGACCAGACTGGGAAAGCCCGGCACGCTGTCCGCCGTCTGTCCGGCGGCGCCGGCAACGGTCTTGCCCGCGCTGCCGATGATGTCGGCCGCCATGCCGAGGGGGTCGTAGGCGCCCACGTTCAGGCGGGCCAGCTCCTCGTCGCTGAGGGCGCGGACGGCGCTCTCAACGGGCCAGCTGCGCTCGTTGGGATAGATTGGCGCTATGGCCGCGGCGGAGACCGAAATCACCTTGCCGCCCCTGGGTTCCCGGCGCTTCTTCTGCTCCGGCTGCCAGTCCCGGAAGCCGGACTTGCCGAAGCAGGGGAGCACCCGACCGGCGTCCGCATCCCCGTCCAGCCGCAGCCTGGCGGCGACGGAAGTGGAGCGGCTGTCGGTTCCGATCCGCAGGATATAGTCCCCCTTCTCCAGCACCCAGGCATGGCGGCTCTCTTCGAAGGAGGCGAGATCGCGCAGAGAGAAGGAGAGCGTCACTTCCTCCTGCTCCCCGGGCTGCAGCTCCCGGGTTTTCCGGAAGGCGGCCAGAACCTGATAGGGCTTGTCCAGCTTCCCGGCCGGGCAGGACACGTAGGCCTGCACCACCTCGCGGCCGGGCCGGTCGCCGATGTTCTGCACCGTGACGGCGGCGGTCACATTCTCGCCCTCCACGGTCACGGGGCCGTCTTTCAGCGCGAAGCGGGTGTAGCCCAGACCGAAGCCGAAGGGGAAGAGGGGGGCCTTTTCCACCGTGTCGAACCAGCGGTAGCCCACGTACACGCCCTCCCGGTAGCGGGTGTTGTCCCGGCAGCCGAAGTCGCCGGGACCGGCGTAATCCTCCCAGGCGGACCAGGTGGCGGCCAGCTTGCCGGAGGGGTAGGCCCTGCCCAGCAGCAGGTCGGCCAGAACGCCGCCGGTCTCCGCGCCAAGCTGGCTCAGCAGCAGGATGTTCTCCACCGCACCCAGGGGCGACAGGTCCACCACGCCCCCCACGTTCAGCACCAGGAGAAATTTTTTATACTGCTCCTGCAGGGTCAGAATGTCCCGGATCTCCGTCCCGGTCAGCAGAATGTCCCCGGGCACGGCCTGCCGGTCGCTGCCCTCGCCGGAGATGCGGCCCAGCACGTATACCGCCACGTCCCCGTGACCCCGCAGGGGGATGTTGTATTCCGGCTCCGGCATCACGGCGCCCATGAAGGCAACCGCCGCCTGCACGTGCTGCTCCCTGGCCTTTTTCCGCAGGGATGCCAGAAACTCCTTCTTCGCATTGTCCGCCACGCCGTCATAGCTGTCCAGCCAGAAGTCGGTTGTGACGGTGAAGCCCGCCTGCTTCAGGCCCTCCTCCACCGAGAGAGAGCTGCGGGAATTGACCTCGCCCGAGCCGGTGCCGCCCTTGACGGTGCGGCGTGCGCCGCTGCCGTAGAGGGCGACGGGGCAGGGGGCGTCCAGAGGGAAGGCGCCGTTGCTGCGCAGCAGCACGGTGCAGCCGGGCGCCAGACGGCGCACGGTCTCGGCGCCGAAAATCTCATAATCGTTCATGGATACTGCTCCTTTATGTTTTGGAATCTGTATTTGATTGACAATCCTCTTATGAAGCGCGAAAATCTCAAATGGGCGGCCTGCATGGCCGCCCGTTTGAAATTATTCCACGCCGTAGAGGGCCAGAAACTCCTCCAGGGTCAGGTCATTTGCCATGATGTAGGCGGCGGCCTCCGTCCCCACATAGCGGAAATGCCAGGGCTCGTAGATGATGCCGGTGACGGCCTCCTTGCCCTCCGGATAGCGGAGAATAAAGCCGTAGTCCTGGCAGTGGGCGTACAGCCACTGATAGGTCTCCGTCTGGCTCAGCACCGAGGGCACCATGGGCTGGCGCAGGTAGTCGGTAATGTCGCAGCACAGGCCGGTCTGGTGCTCGCTGGTGCCCGGCGGCGCCACAATGGTGGCGGCCGTCTCATAGCCGTATTCGGCGGCCTTGGCCTCATAGGTCTGGCTCTGAATGTAGTAGGAGCGGTAGCCGCTGCCCAGGAGCACCGGCAGGCCCTGGGCCTGACAATCCGCGGCAAAGGCGCTCAGCGCGTCATAGATCCGCGCGTCCTGGGGGCACTGACTCTCCGAAACGGCTGCAAGCTCCGGCTCATAGTCCGCCGAGATGGGGTGCGTTGCGTTGACCAGCACCAGCTCCCAGCTGTTCACGTCCACGTCCGGAGGCTCCGGCAGACCAAGGGCGGCGGCATTTCGCAGCGCCTTGCCGTATGTCGAATCCGGGTCCACGGTGGGCTCCGGCGTGGGGGTGGGCTCCGGCGTGGGCGCGGGCTCTGCCGTGACTTCCGGCGTGGTCTCCGGCAGGGGGGCCGCAGCGGCCTCCGGCGTCGGGACGCTCTGCTCCCGGGCGTCGGGAGCGCTCAGGTCCCGGCTCCGGGGGGTGAAGGAGTTGTGAAGATGGGTGTAGCCCAGAAACAGAAGCAGGGCCAGGAGCGCGCCGAGCAGACGGGCCGGCGTTGGCTTTCTCACGGCGCGTCCTCCTCTTCAACCAGCACCTCCGCGTCCGCGAAGACCCGGCGGATCCGGCGGGCGTAGAGGCGCACCTCTGCGGGGGCGTCCGGCTCCGGCATGACCAGCACAAAGCGGCTGCCCCGGTGGGGAAGGCCCGTGAGCACGTCGTACAGGGCATCCAGATTCTCGCCGTACCAGTCCTCCCAGCCCAGCCGGTCCCGCAGCTCCTGATACAGGGCGGGGATGTCCGCGCACAGGCGAAAGTCCACAAACACCGTGCCCGTCAGGACCTCCAGCAGGGCGCGGCAGCCCTCGTCGATGTCCAGCCAGGCCCGGTGAAAGTCATGGGTGTACCAGGGGTCCGCCACCGAGTCGTCAGGCCGGCCCGCATAGTCCAGCAGCCTGTGCAGCTTGCCCTCCGGGTCCCCGCCGAATTTCCGGCGCAGGTTCCAGAGGTTTTCCTCGTCAAAGCCGATCAGCAGGTCGTACTGCTCATAGTCGCTGCGGCGCAGCTGCCGGGCGGTCTTGCCCGCGCAGGAGATGCCGTGCTCCGCCAGCTCCCGCCGCATGGGCGGATAGACCGGGTTTCCCAGCTCCTCGGCGCTGGTGGCGGCGGAGTCGATCACGAACTCCCGCTCCAGACCGGCCCGGCGCACAAGACTCTTCATCACAAATTCCGCAGCCGGGCTGCGGCAGATATTGCCGTGGCAAACGAAAAGTATCTTCGTCAAGTGCAATCAGCCTCCTGAAAAGCCGGTTTCTGCCCCGTTTTGCCGCGATTTGCCG
>CAMVIC010000090.1 GCA_947167435.1 uncultured Clostridia bacterium
CTCGATAATCTTCTCGACCACGTCCAGCACGTGGCAGGCCATCTCGCCGGAGGCCAGATGCTCGCCGCCCTCCCGGACGCAGCGGGCCAGGTCGGCCACGCCCAGTCCCCGGCAGTTGACCTGCAGGGGTGAAACCGGCTCCAGCACTTCCCACTCCGAACGGAAAAAGTCGTTGGGCAGAAAGCCGATCTCTCCGCCGAACTGGTTGGCGTCGCCCAGTCGCAGGATGCCTTTGGTGCCGTGGATGGTGAAGGCCGCCTGGTCAACGCCCGCACTGTCGCCGTTCAGGGAGAAGGTGCCCGTGACGCCGCTTTTGGCGGTCAGCACGGCGTGAACCTGGCTCTCGTTGTCATAGAGATAGTCCTGCCCGAATTCCGGACTGTCGGGAATGACGTTTCTGCGCACCCGGGCCAGGTTGCTCACCTGGGCATAGACTCTGTCCATCGGCCCCAGCAGCGCACACAGCGCCGTGAGATAATAGACGCCGTAATCATAGCAGATGCCGCCGCCCGGCTGCCGGAGGAACCTGAAGAGCCCGGCCAGCACGGTCAGGTCGCGGTTTGCCACCACATGGAAGGAAGTCACCTTGCCGATCTTTCCCTCGTCCAGCGCCCTGCGAGCGGTCTGAATGCCGCTGCCCAGAAAGGTCTCCGGCGCGGAGCCCAGACGCAGCCCCTTCTCTTTGGCCAGGGCGAGCAGCTCCTTTGCCTGCCGAAGCTCTGTGGCAATGGGCTTTTCCGTATACACATGCTTGCCGTTAAGCAGCGCCTGCTTCACCAGATCATAGTGAGCCGGAGCGGGCGTCAGAACCACCACAAGCTCAATCCCGGGATCGGAGAGGGCTTCCTCTGTGTCTGCTGCGCGGATTTTGTACTTTTCCGCCTTTTTTTCGGCGTTTTCCCGGTGGTTTGCGCAGCAGTACACCACGTCCAGAGCGGAAAAACGGCGGGTCATGTTCTCCAGATAGATGTCGCTGATGGCGCCGCAGCCGATCACGGCGGTTTTCAGAGGCTTCATCATGGCAGGTTCTCCTTTTTTGCAGAGTTTTGCTTGCGGGAATGGGGCTGAGCTGAGAATAAGCCCCGAAACCGATTGCTGTCAAGACCCGGGAAAAAGCCGGACCGGTATTGCGGAAATGCCAGTATTTGTATATACTGGGCGCAGACGGAGTGTGGGGAGGCGATACTGTGGCGGCAAAGGTGAACACAAACACCCTGATGAAGCGCCTTTTCAAGGCATCGGACCTGGACAGCTATCTGCAGGGAAACGAAAACGAGCTTCAGCTGCCGGATTTTTCCGCGCTTCTGAAGCAGTACAGTGAGCAGCGAAAGCTGCTGCCGGCTCAGGTGATCGAGCGGGCCCAGATCGAGCGAACCTACGGGCACCAGCTCTTCAACGGAACCCGGCGGCCCTCCCGGGACAAGGTGCTCCAGCTTTGCCTGGGGCTTGGTCTGCATGTGGAGGAGGCGCAGCAGCTGCTGCGGGCGGCCGGGAAAAGCCAGCTTTATCCCAGACTGAAGCGGGACGCGGTCATCCTGTTCGGAATCCAGAGAGGGCTGCCGGTTCTCGCCGTCCAGGAAAGCCTTACAAGATACGGCCTAACCCTGCTTGGAGGGCAGAAAAATGAAAACGACTGAAAACCAGATGCCGATTCCGGATTTCCCCGACGAGGCGGAGTACCCGGCGGAGCTGACGGCGCGATATGAACTGCTGGAGCGCCTGTCAGAAAAGGAGAGCATACGGACGCTGCTGGCCTCGAACCGGGAAAGCGGTGAACGCTGCGTTGTGAAGTGCTATCTGAGGGACGGGCCCCTTTATGAACGGAGTGAACCGGAGGCCCTGCGAAGAATCAACGCTGCCCCCATGCCCCGTTTCCTGGCGGAATACCGCAACGACAATATGCGCTGCGTCCTGCGGGAATACGTGCCGGGGGAGACGCTGGCACAGCTGGCCGGCTTTCGCAGCTTTTCCGAGGAGGACGTGATCCGCATCGGCGTGCAGCTGTGTGAGCAGCTGTGCGCGCTGCATGAGATGACGCCGCCTGTGATTCACCGGGACATCAAGCCCCAGAATGTGGTAATCCGGCCGGACGGGAGGGCCGTGCTGATCGACTTCGGGATCGCCCGTGTCCGGACGGAAGGGGAGCGGGACACCGTCGCCTTCGGCACCCAGGGCTTCGCACCGCCGGAGCAGTACGGCTTTTCCCAGACGGACGCCCGCTCGGACATCTTTTCCCTGGGAATCCTGCTGTACTGGCTGCTGCACCGGGAGACGAAAGTGCCGCGAGAGGCACATACCGAGCTGGAGAAGGTCATTGCCCGCTGTGTTTTCTTCGATCCGGACAGGCGCTTTCGCGACGCGGAGCAGCTGAGACGCGCCCTGCTGGCTGCCCGTCCGGAAGCGAGGAAAAAGCGCAGACGCCTGCTGACCGCGGCGGCATGCCTGCTGCTGGTGCTGCTCGCCTGCGGAATCGGGCTTTCCCTGTACGCCCATTCCCGCTCCGTCACCTTCTCCCAGCCGCTGATCGAGCAGGCTGTGCGGGCAAGCCTGGGTCTTGAGGACAAGACCCCCATCCGGAAGAGCACGCTGGAGCAGGTTACGGCAGTCTACATCGTGGCGGACACGGTCTGCCCGGATTCCGACAGCTTCTATCTGGCCGTCAACCAATGGTACGCCGAGGGAAAGCCGACGCGGGGACCCATCACGGAGCTGTCCGACCTTCAGGCCATGCCCAATCTGGAGCGGGTCTGCATCGCCGTGCAGGAACTGACGGATATCTCGCCTCTCTCGGAGCTTCCGAACCTCCGTCAGGTGGAGGTCAAGCACAACTATATCACCGATATCTCCGCCCTGGCCGGAATGGTCCACCTCACCACGGTGGGCATCAACGACAACCCGGTACGGGACATCTCGCCCCTGGCCGACTGCCCGAGTCTGGACTTCCTGGACCTGTGCGACGTGCGCAGCTACGACGCCTCGGTAATCGCGCGGCTTGGCAATTTTCACTTCCTCGATATCTCCAATCCCACAGAGAGCTATCGCTGGCTGGACGGGAAGAGCATCGTTGACCTGCGGATTGCCTGGAGCGGTCTGAGCGATCTGCATGTGCTGGACCGCGTGACCCAGCTGGAACAGCTGGAGATCAGCCATAGCGAGGTCACCGATCTCGCGCCCCTGGCGCTGCACAAGGGCCTGAAGGTGCTGAAGCTGGCCGGGCTTCCCGTCGCGGATTTCAGCGTTCTGAAGGAGCTGCCGAGGCTGGAAGAGGTGACGGTCAGCGAGGAACAGAGAAACGCCGTCGAAGCTCTGGGGCAGGTCTCCTTCCGGGTTAATTACGAATAAAAAGAATTCATACGGAAACCGCAAAAGAAAAGCGCCAATGTGTGCACGCTGCACACCAATTGGCGCTTTTCTTTTGCTATACTTTTTTGTGGATAATACCAATCTTCAGGGAAACGATACGGAAGAATTTTGTTGAAGATGGGGATATAAATCCAATTAAAACACGTCCAGACAGGAGGGTTTACCCGTGGCCTATACCGCAATTGAGAACATGCGCCGGAAAAACCAGGCGCGTTTCGGCGCCGACGTGGGGCCGAAGCAGCCGCCCCTCTACCGGAACCGAAAGAACGGAAACGACCTGAAATCCGCGGCGCTGCGCTTCCTGCACACGCGCTGTGAGGAGCTTCGCTTTGACGCGGCAAAGGAAGCGGAGGAAAACGAAAGCGGCGTTTATCAGGGTACAAGTCTGAAGAGCGGGCAGATTCCTTACAATATGCAGATGGACATTGATCGGCTGTGCCTGGAAAAAGCGCTGGAGAGCTTTATCGATTCCGGCGTGGCGGAGGACGCCTACGGGGTTTATTACTGCTTCCTGGTGCTCTTTTTCGGCCAGTACCGGAAATCCAAGCGTATGGTGGAGCTGCTGAGCGAATACGAGGCCAACGGAAGCTCTCTGCTGATGAAGCACCGGGATCACTACTCCCACTCGGTCTACGTGTTCGCCCTGGGGCTCGCCGTATACGAGAGCAGCGAGGCGTATCGCCGCAGCTTCCGCAGATTCTATCATTTGGAGGATAAAAAAGAGAACGAGATCGCCAACCTGTTTCTGGAATACTGGGGCCTGACATCCCTGTTTCACGATATCGGCTACCCCTTCGAGCTGCCCTTTGAGCAGGTGCTCAGCTACTTCGAGGTGGACGAGCAGGAGCGGGGGAAGGGCAGCCTCTTCCTGGCCTATCGTTCGGTAGAGGCGCTGACGGGGCTGGACGCGGCGGCAGGCGACAGGCTTGAAACGCTGTACAGGCGGCGCTTTGCGACCACAAGCGAGCTGCTTGCCTTTGACATCACGAAAAAACTTGGAGAATCCTACGGCTTTACCGAGGACTATATGCTGGACGTGCTCAACCGGAAGCCGACGCACCCGGACGAGTTCGGCTATTACATGGATCACGCCTTTTTCAGCGCGGCCCGGCTCTGCCAGGAGCTTTTCCGGATTCTGAAGCCGGAAAGGATCACCGAAATGCATGTGGATGCGCTCTCCGCCATCATGCTGCACAACAGCCTATATAAGTTTGCCATCGCGTTTTATAAGGATAAAAAGCCGGAGAAGCGCAGGGCGCCCCTGCGGATGGAGCTGCACCCTCTGGCCTGGCTGCTGATGCTGTGCGACGAGCTGCAGTGCTGGGACCGCACGGCTTACGGCCGCAATTCCCGCAGAGAGCTGCACCCCATCTCCGCAAGCTTCGATTTCTCGGGGCAGGCGATTTCGGCAGTGTACCGTTACGACGCGGCCGAGCATGAGAAGATCGAAGAATTCGAGCGGCAGCGGGCGGCGTACGAGGCCGATCCCACGGGGAAAAAGCCGCGCCTGAAGGCCTACAGCGACATGGCCGGCGAAAAGCCGGACTTCACGGCGGATATCGAGCGGATCGTGGATACCTCCGCCATCCCCCTGACGGTCCGGGCTGAGCTGCGCCGGGTGGACCGGGAGAAGAAGCGCACCTATCTATCCGGCAGCAACTTCCTGCATTTCTTTGATTTCGCGGTGGCCCTGCACGCCAGAAGCATGCCGGGAAAACCCACACGGGAAGAGATGCTGGAGAAATTCAATGCCTGCTCCCTGGAGTACCGCCTCTCCACCATGGGGAGAACCCGCCATTTTGCCGCCTATCTGAACGCCATCGGCTGCTTCTATACGGACAAGCCCGTGGACTTTGACCTGGTCACCCGCTTCAGCGCCGGAGACGCGGCAATCTTCGCCCCCATGGAGCATGAGCGCTGGGTGCGGGAGCATCAGGCCATGGGCTGGCGCTACGGAAAGGACTATGAGACGCTGCCTCTGGACGTCCCGGAGAAAGAGGAGAAAGCGGCGCGCGCTGCCCTGCGCGAGCAGCTGCGCTGCCACAAGCTCTGCATGGACGGGCGTCCCACCCACGATGAAATCCGCGCCCACTATCAGCGGCTGCCCAGGGCCTATCAGGACCTGGACTGGAAGCCCTTCAACAAGCTCCTCGAGCTGCTGAAAAGCATGGAAGGCTCCCACATCTACCGCCTTTGATTGATTGCGAAACTCCGGTCTCGCCTGAGAGCCTTTGAAGTGAAGGAGAAGGAATCCCATGCATTATGTGATGAGCGACCTGCACGGGCGGTGGGACCTTTATTCCGCCATGCTGGAGCAGATCGGCTTTTCCGCGGAGGACAGGCTGTACGTCCTGGGGGACGTGGCGGACCGCAATTGCGGCGGCATCCGCATTTTCAGGGATATCCTGGAGAGGCCCAACGTTTCCCTGCTCCTGGGAAACCATGAGCATATGCTGCGCCACGCGGTCACGGCGCCTGAGGAGCGGACACTGAACGGCCGGGAGACCAACCGCATGCTCTGGTACCGAAACGGCGGGCGCGTCACCCGGGAGGAATGGGACGCAGCGCCGGAGAGCGTCCGGGCAGAAATCCTGCGGCTGATCGAAAGCCTGCCGCTGAATCTGACGGTGGAGGTGGGCGGAACGCGCTTTCTCCTCTGCCACGCCTCGCCGGTCAGCATGTTTCGCGTCTACGGCTTCTTCTATCCCGACGAGACGGAGTTTGCCGTCTGGAATCGGCTGGAGCCCTGGATGAACATCCGCTTCCCGGCTGACGTGCTGATCTGCGGCCACACCCCCACCGCATACTATACAAACAGGCTCCCGATGGAGATCACCCGAATCCGGGAGAACGTCTACGATATCGATTGCGGCTGCGCGGACTGGGAGAATCCGGAATGCCGGCTGGGCTGCCTGCGCCTGGAGGACAGGAAAGAATTCTATACCGTTTCCGGATAGAACGGACTTCGGAAAAGGGGAGGGAGACAGAATGGAATTTACCCCGCATACCCGGGGCGATACCCCCAGCAAGAACAAGCCCCAGGCCTTTCTGCTTGCAGCGCCCGGAGACACGGCGGAGCAGACGGAGCTGACGGCGCTGCTGCTGGATATGAGCTGCGGCCTCAATCTCTGCGTCTGGACAAGCGACGCGCTGCCGGAGAGGGCGGACCTGGAAAGACTTGGCGA
>CAMVIC010000091.1 GCA_947167435.1 uncultured Clostridia bacterium
AGCAAGGCTAGGATTGCGTCTTTTCATATATGTTTCCTTCTTATTTAATAATCAAGAAGGCACAGGGCCGAAGCTCTTCACCGTAAAAACACGTTGTTCCTCCTGTTGCGTCGTACTTTGATTATACTAACGGCTCCGGGGAAAAGCAGGGAGACGCGGATGGCCGAAAAGCCTCAAAAAAATCTTACAAAACGCTTGCAATCGGGGGATTGCTGTGATACAATCCTCCTTGCGCCATGTAACTATGTAAACCTTACACAATCATGGCAGCCTTTGAAGAGGAGCGTTTGACCCATGAAGGAAGGAATCCATCCCAATTACCAGCCGACCACCATCCGCTGCGCCTGCGGCGCCGTTATCGAGACCGGCTCCACCAAGCAGAACATCACCGTTGAAATCTGCTCCAAGTGCCACCCCTTCTATACCGGCAAGCAGAAGCTGGTTGACACCAGCGGCCGCGTGGATAAGTTCAACAAGAAGTACGGCATCAAGTAATCGGATCTCATACATCTGATTCCACTCAGAAAACACCCTCTGTGCAGCGCACAGAGGGTGTTTTCTCATTCTTCCACTTTTATTACGGTCAAGGTTTCCCCGTCCACCCGGAACTTCACCTGTTTTCCCGCGAAGCTCAGACCGTAGACCCGCTCCGGGTCCGCCTGATAGCGGGGCCGGGGGTCATTGGCGAGAATGCCGGTGAGCGCCTCCCGCTTCCCTTCCGGGATTTTGTCCAGCGTGCCGGGGGCGTAGTTCACCTGCAGCGTGTCGCCGGAATCGGGCGCGAAGCCGCCGCTGGCCTCCGGGTGACTGTCCGCATAGGGCAGATAGGGCTTCACGTCAAAGATCGGGGTGCCGTCCATCAGATCGGCCCCGGCCACCCGGAGAACGGTCCCCTCCGCCGCCGTCTGCTCGATTCCCAGCAGGCGCACGCAGGACAGGCCCAGGGCGTTGGGTCGAAAGGGGGAACGGGTGGCGAACACGCCCATGCGCATATTGCCGCCCAGCCGGGGCGGGCGCACCGTGGGGGACCAGCCCTCCCGGACCGCCTTGGAAAACTGCCAGATCAGCCAGACGTGGCTGAAGCCCTCCAGGCCCCGCAGGGCCTCCGGCTCCCGGTATTCCGGTTCGAACACCACCAGGCCCTCCAGTGCCTCCACGATTCCCGCCTGGCGGGGGATGCCGAACTTCTCCGGCAGGTCGCAGCGCAGATGGGCGATGGGGCGGATGCTCACTTCGTTCACAGCAGTTCCTCCAGAATCGTCAGAGCCCGGATGGAGACGGCATTGACCAGCATATGCAGAAAAATGCTGCTCCAGATGCTGTCTGTCCGCTCATAGCAGCGGCAGAGCAGGTAAGAAATCGGCAGATATTGCAGGATATACAGCAGATAGACCGGGGATTCCAGCGCGTAGGCCCAGACATGATACAGGGCAAAGAGCAGCATGCTCACCGCGTAGGCCGCCCAGCGGCTGCGCTGCCGGACCAGGCCGAAGATGCCCGCCCGGAAGATCAGCTCCTCCACAATGGGGGCAAGGAAGATCGCCAAGGCGGAGACGATGCCGTAATCGCCCAGCGCCATGTCCATGACGGAGCTGTTGTTGGGGTTGTCCTCCGGCAGCAGATAGATCAGCAGGCCGTTCAGCACCAGGTTCATCAGCAGCATCAGCCCATAGCAGAGCAGAACCTCCAGCAGCACCCGGACCGGCCGGTCCCACAGGGGGTCAAAATCCCGGCGGAGGAAATGCCATTGGGTCAGCAGCATATAGAGTGCGCCCGTGCCGTAGACCAGCAGGTTCAGCTCCGCCTGGTTCATCCGATCGCCAAGCAGCCGGACGGCCAGCATGGGCAGCAAAAACAGATGTACCGGCAGCCAGGCAAGGGCCAGGACCCGCTCCCACCGGCTCTGGGCGCTGGTAAAGGGCAGGGTTTCGCGCGTTTGCATGCTCAGCCCCTGGCCTTTCTCTGCAGTTCAAAGAGCAGATTCATGGCCTCGATGGGAGTCAGGGTGTTCAGGTCCGCCGAGAGCAGCGTATCGCGCACCTCGTCCGCGCCGATGTCCGCAAAGCTGATCTGGTCGTCCTCGGGCGCGGCATATACCGTGTGCTGGATGCCCTCGCTCTCCAGCTCCTTCAGATAGCCCTTGGCCTTGCTGATCACCGCGTCGGGCAGTCCCGCCAGCTTTGCCACCTCGATGCCATAGCTGTCGTCGGCAGCGCCCCGGACGATCTTGCGCAGGAACACCAGGTTCCCGCCCTGCTTCTTGGCGGTGATGTTGTAGTTTCGCACGCCGGCGATCTCCCCTTCCAGGGCGGACAGCTCGTGGTAGTGGGTGGCAAACATGGTCTTGGCCCCCAGCTTCCGCTTATCGGCGCAGTATTCCAGCACCGCCCGGGCGATGGCCATGCCGTCGAAGGTGGAGGTACCCCGGCCGATCTCGTCCAGGATCAGCAGCGAGGCGGCGGTGGCGTGGCGCAGAATTCCGGCCATCTCGTTCATCTCCACCATGAAGGTAGACTGGCCGGAGGCCAGGTCGTCCGACGCGCCGATGCGGGTGAAGACCCGGTCCACCACGCCGACCGAGGCGCTCTTCGCCGGGACGAAGGAGCCCATCTGGGCCATCAGCACGATCAGCGCCGTCTGGCGCATATAGGTGGATTTACCGGCCATGTTGGGGCCGGTGACGATGGCCACCCGGTCCTCGCCGTCGTTCAGGTAAGTGTCATTCGGGACAAAGAGCACGTCCTTCAGGGTCTGCTCCACCACCGGGTGGCGGCCCTCCAGGATGTGCAGGGTGCGGGAGGCGTCCACTTCCGGGCAGCTGTAGTTGTTGCGCACGGCCACCTCCGCCAGGGAGCAGAGGGCGTCCAGCCTTGCCACCGCGTCCGCCGCGGCCTGAATCCGGTCCACCTTGGCGGCCACGCTGTCGCGCACCTGGCAGAAATACTCATACTCCAGGTCGTTGATGCGCCCGCGGGCGTTGAGCAGGGTGTTCTCCAGCTCCTTCAGCTCCTGGGTGAAATAGCGCTCGTTTGAGACCAGGGTCTGCTTGCGGATATAGTCTTCCGGCACGTTCTCCAGCCCCGCGGAACGGGGTACGTCGATGTAATAGCCGAAGACCTTGTTATAGCCCACCTTCAGCTTTTTGATGCCGGTGCGCTGCCGCTCCCGGGCCTCCAGCTCGGTGACCATCTGGGCTCCGTTGTCCCGGACCAGGCGCAGCCGGTCCACCTCTTCCGAGTAGCCGGTGCGCAGGATGCCCCCCTCCCGGACGGAGAAGGGCGGCTCGTCACAGATGGCCCGGTCGATCTCCGCGCGCATGTCCTCCAGAGCGTCCATGGCGGCAATATCCCGCAGCTCCAGGCACTTGAAGGGGGCCAGCAGCTCCTTCAGCCGGGGCAGAGCCGCGGCGCACAGGGAAAGGCTGCGCAGGTCCCGGCCGCCGGCGGTGCCGTACACCGCCCGTCCCACCAGGCGCTGCATATCGCTGATCTCCCGCAGGCAGAGCATCAGCTCTCCCCGGGTCACGTTGTCCTTGTAAAGCTCGCTCACCGCCGCAAGGCGGCGCTTGATGGCCACCACGGACAGCAGCGGCCGCTCCACCCAGGAGCGCAGCAGCCGCCCGCCCATGGGCGTTCTGGTCTTGTCCAGAACCCACAGCAGGGAGCCGCGCTTTTCCCCGCTGCGCAGGGATTCGGTCAGCTCCAGGCTGCGCCGGGTGGTCCAGTCCAGCTCCATGTAACGCCCGCCGTAAAACACGTCCAGGCGGTTGATGTGGCTCAGGTCGAATTTCTGGGTCTCTTCGATATAGCGCAGCAGCGCACCGGCGGCGCAGACGGCGGCGCCCTCCTCCCCCAGTCCGCTCTGGTCGATGTCCGAAAAGCCGAACTGCTGGCACACGGCGGCCGCGGCGGGCATATACTCAAAGCGCTCGCCGCCGCTCTCGACCATGGCGTCCAGCTTCCGCGTCAGGAATTCCCGCAGTTCCCTCTCCTGCTCCGCGCCCGGGGAGAGAAGCGCCTCCCGCGGGGCAAAGCGCCCCAGCTCGTTGAGCAGATGGGATACCGCGTCGTTATCAAAGGCGGCACAGCAGAATTCGCCGGTGGTGATGTCGCAGAAGGCAGCGCCGCCCTTTCCGGCGGCCAGATGCACCGCCGCGATGTAGTTGCTGCGGCTCTCCTCCAGCATGGAGCTGTCGGTGACGGTGCCGGGGGTGATGATGCGGATGACCTCCCGGGAGACCAGCCCCTTGGCCAGGGCCGGGTCCTCGGTCTGCTCGCAGATGGCCACCTTGTATCCCTTGGCGATAAGCCTTGCGATATAGGCCTCGGCGCTGTGATAGGGCACGCCGCACATGGGCGTGCGCTCCTCCGGGTCCTCCACGTTCCGGTCCCGGGTGGTCAGGGCGATGTCCAGCTCCCGGGACGCCAGTTTCGCATCCTCGTCGAACATCTCGTAGAAATCCCCCAGGCGGAAAAAGAGCAGGCAGTCCTGATGCTGGGCCTTGATCTCCTGATATTGCTTTTTCATGGGCGTCAACTCAGCCATGATCGTTCTCCGTTCTGAAAACTAAAAACTATAAACTAAAAACCAAGCTCTCCATACAGCGCCCAGGTGTTGCTCGACGTGATCTTTACGTCCACGAACTGTCCCACCAGGGCCGCATCGCCCTTCAGATGCACCAGGCGCCCGCCGGAGGTGCGGCAGGAGAGATTGTATTCCTCCTTGCCTGTCTCCCCGTCCACCAGGCAGCGGTACACCTTGCCTTCGTACTCCCGGTGCTTCTCGGCGGAGATGCGGTTGGAAAGCTCCATCAGCATGTCGAAGTGCTTCTGCTTGTCGGCACGGGTATAGGGGTCGGGCATGGAGGCCGCGGGAGTCCCCACCCGTTTGGAATAGATGAAGGTGAACATGGCGTCATAGCGGACTTCTTCACAGAGGCTCAGGGTGTCGGCAAACTCTTCGTCCGTCTCTCCGGGAAAGCCCACGATGATGTCCGTGGTCAGCACAAGGTCCGGCATATAGCGCCGCGCCAGGGCCACCTGCTCCAGATATCTGGCCCGGTTGTAGCTCCGGTTCATGGCCTTCAGGATCCGGTCGTTGCCGGCCTGCACCGGCAGATGGATGTGGTGGGCGCACTTTTCGCATTCCGCCATGGTCCGAAACAGCTTTTCGGTGGCGTCCTTGGGGTGACTGGTCATAAAGCGGATGAGAAAATCCCCGGGAATATCGTTGACCATGCGGATCAGATCGGCAAAATCCACGCCGCAGTCCAGGTCCTTGCCGTAGGAATTCACGTTCTGGCCCAGCAGGGTAATGTCCTTATAGCCCTCGGCCACCAGCTGCCGCGCCTCGGCCACCACGTCCTCCGGCCGGCGGGACCGCTCCCGCCCGCGCACGTAGGGCACCACGCAGTAGGTGCAGAAGTTGTTGCAGCCGTACATGATGGACAGCCAGGCCTTTACCCTGCCGTCCCGGGCCTGGGGGATGCCCTCCACCACGGCGCCGTCGTCCTTTGCGGTGGCAAAAACGCGCTTTTTGCTCTTCATCACCCGCTGCAGCAGCTCCGGAAAACGCCAGAGCTCGTGGGGACCGAAGACCAGGTCCACCACCGGATAGGACTTTTTCAGCTTCTCCGCCATGTGCTGCTGCTGCACCATGCAGCCGCAGACGGCGATGATCTGGTCCGGCTTTGCCTTCTTGCTGTGGTTCAGGGCGCCTACGTTGCCCAGCACGCGCATCTCCGCGTGTTCCCGGACGGCGCAGGTGTTGACCACGATCACGTCCGCCTGAAACTCATCCTGGGTAAAGCCGTAGCCCATTTCCGCCAGATAGCCCCGCAGCTTTTCGCTGTCGGCCTCATTCTGCTGGCAGCCGTAGGTGTCCACCATGGCCAGAGGACGGCGTCCGTCGGCGGTGACGGCGTCAAAAATGGAGGCGCAGATCTCCTCCTGCCGCCTTACTTCCTCGATATCGATGACTTTTCTCTGATAGCTCATAGTCTTTTTCCTTTGCCTGAGTCAATAGCATTTCATTGTATTTTAACACAAAGGGTATGGAAGTTTCAACCGAAATCGTTTATAATCAGTGTTTGACGGTGAATGCTTTCCGCCGTCCAATGAATGCAAGGACGTGTGACGCGATGTCTGTAATCAACATTCTCTCCCCCCACGTGGCGGATCTGATTGCCGCCGGTGAGGTGGTGGAGCGCCCCGCCTCCGTGGTCAAGGAGCTGATGGAAAACGCCTTTGACGCAGGCGCAAAGAATATAACGGTGGAAATCCGCGGCGGCGGCGCCCCCTATATCCGGGTCACCGACGACGGCTGCGGCATGGCCCCGGAGGATGCGGGACTATGCTTCCTACGCCACGCCACCTCCAAGCTGCAGGATGAAAAGGGTCTGGAGGCCATCGGCACCATGGGCTTTCGCGGTGAGGCGCTGGCGGCCATCTCCGCCGTG
>CAMVIC010000092.1 GCA_947167435.1 uncultured Clostridia bacterium
CCGGCTCGATGCGGTTGCCGTTGATTTTGATCATGTCGCCGCTGCGGCCCAGCAGCACGTAGTTGCCGTTTTCATCCAGGGCTGCCAGGTCACCGGTGTGATAAAGGCCGTCCACAAAGGCCTTTGCCGTCTCCTCTGGCAGATTGATATAACCCCGCACGTAGGGGTTTACAAAGCAGAGCTCGCCGGTCTCGCCGTCGGCGACCGGCTTTCCGTCCTCGTCCAGAAGCCGGATCTCGGTCTCCACCTGGGGGCGGCCGATGGGGCAGGTCTCATAGGCCCTGTCAATCCTGAAAAAGCCCACCGCGAAGCCGCTTTCGCTGGCGGCATAGATGTTGATGAGCTCAAGCTTGTCGTTATACAGGTTGTTTGCGGGCTCGCTGCCCACAAACAGCATCCGCAGGAAGGGGCCGGTATTGTTGCCCAGCTTGCGAACGTAGGAGGGCGTCAGAAAGGTGATGGTAATCCGCTTGGTCAGGAAAAACCTGGCCAGAGCGGTGGGATTCTTGATGGTGGCGTAGGAGACGATGTAGTTTTTCCCGCAGAACACGTTCAGCCCCGCCAGAATCACGATGACGGTGGCGACAAAGTTCATGGGCGCCAGTGTGGCCAGCCGGTCCTTCTCGGAGAAGGGGACCACGCCGTCGATGCGGATGGAGTCGATGGCCCGCTGAAGATTGCCGTATTCGTGCAGTACGCCCTTGGGATTGCCGGTGGTGCCGGAGGTGTAGATGGCATAGGCCGCGTCGTGCTCGTCCGGCGTCTCGTGTCCGCGGAGGGATTCAAGACGCATGATCTCGTCCCAGTTCTCTGCGGAGATTTCCAGCTTGCAGCCGCAGTCCCGGCGGATGTAGTCGATGCGCTCCGGGGCATAGGTGTCCTCCACCAGAGCCCAGGCGGCGCCGGCCTTCCATACGCCGACCATGGCAATCACCGGCAGAACGCCCCGGGGCAGGTCGATGAGGACGAAATCCTCTTTCCCGATTTTGTTTGCCTTCAGCCAGGCGTAGATGCGCCCGGACATCTCGTCCAGCTGGGCATAGCTGACGCCCTTTGTGTGCACGTCGTCAAACAGAATCGGTGCGTCGGGCGCCTGCTCGGTATAACGCTGTAGTTTATCCAGAATAGTTTCCAACAGACTGACTCCTCTCTGCCATAATCATAATAGAATTGGGAAGCTGCCGCGTTCAGGCAATGACGATGCCGTGGACTCATTCTGAGTATTATCATACGCCTAATCCGGACAAATTCCAACAGGTTTTCGGAAACAATCTGAAAAAAACGGTTTTTGTGCGCTGAAGAAGAAACAGGCCGCCGCCCGGTTTTTGTTTTCGCCATAAAACGGATTTTCGCCATAAAACGGAAGAGTCCCCTGCCGCAGAGGAACGAGTCCTCTGCGGCAGGGGATTCTGCCTTGTGTGTGCGCTGTCAGACGTTGGCGACGCCGCTGGCGCGGATATCACCGATGGGGACGCCGCTGTAGGTGCCGTTGAAGTGCCAGACCGCACTCAGGCTCACCGCGCCGGAGAGACCGGGGATGGCAAAGCTGGCCAGACGGTTGGTGACCGGGTTGCTGCCGCCGTAATTGACGGCTGCGGCAGTGGCGGTATAGACCATGCCGTTTGCGGACAGCTCTACGCCGCCGCCGTTGCTGTACAGACTGTAGGAGGTGGCGCACACATCCACGTACAGGGTGTTCTGACCGTAGCCGTCGGCCTGTACGGACCAGTTAACCAGAAGGTTGAGCTGGGTGCCGGTACTGGAGGCGAAGCTGCCGGAGGAAATGACGCCGCCGCCAAAGCCGCCCGCTACCTGATTGAGTTCGCTCTCAGAAAGAATCTTTTTTTCCATTGTATTTCCCTCGACTTTCCCAGAATGATTTTCTCTGACGTGCCTACCATATCAGGCTGTCTGTCACACAAGTGTCACACAGGCAAAAACCCCGCCTGCACAGAGAGAGAAACATGCCGCTGAAAAACAAGCCGGATTGACTTGAAATTTGCCGCAGAAACCCTTATAATAGTTAACAATGGCATAATGCCCGCATAGTGTCCGGGACAACAACGCGGATACCGGCGGAGGACCTGCCGGAAAAAGCGGGACTGCGGCCGGTGAAAAGCTTTTTGATTCACTGCCATATCGTATACAGGAGGACATACCATGCTGAAAATCAACAAGACTTGTGAGGACGCAAAACTGACGGTTGCTCTGGAGGGGCGCCTGGACACCACCAGCTCTCCGGAACTGGAGAAGAGCCTGCAGGAGAGCCTTGACGGCGTCAGCGAACTGATCATGGATCTGAGCGGATTGGAGTATATCTCCTCCGCCGGACTGCGCGTGCTGCTCTCGGCACAGAAGACCATGATGAAGCAGGGCAGCATGAAGGTGATCCACGTCAACGAGACCGTGATGGAAATTTTCGAGGTCACGGGCTTCGTGGAAATTCTGACCATCGAATAAGCCATGGCAGAACCGATTTTCAGAGAGAAGAGCCTGGAGAGAATTACCTCGCCGGAGGAGCTGAGCGACTATCTTCGCGTCACCAGCCCCTCGGTCTGGCTGGTTCTGGTCGCGGTGATTCTGCTTCTGGCGGGGGTTCTGGTGTGGAGTGCGGCCACGTCCATCGACAGCGTTGTCACCGGCACCGCCCAGGTGGAAAACGGCACCATGCGCATCCTTTTTGACGACCAACAGCTTGCCCAGAGCGTGCAGACCGGCATGACCGTAAAAGTGGGAGAGACCGAGAGCACCATCAGCGGCATCGGGACCGGAGCCAGCGGCTCGCTGTTTGCCAGCGGTGTGACTACGCTGGCCGACGGCAGCTATCCGGCCAGAGTGGTCCTTCGGAAAACACAGGTTCTGCGGCTCCTGTTCAACTGAGGGCGCCTATGGGACAGAAGAAGATCAAACAACCGGTGACAAGGGGCCGCGCCCGGGTCCCGGTTGTTATGCAGATGGAGGCGCTGGAGTGCGGTGCCGCCTCCCTGGCCATGGTGATGGCCTACTACGACAAGTGGGTTCCGCTGGAGCAGGTGAGACTGGACTGCGGCGTCAGCCGCGACGGCTCCAACGCCAAGAACGTGCTGCTTGCCGCGCGAAGCTACGGCTTCGAGGCCCAGGGCTACCGCTGCGAGCCGTCGGCTCTGCGGGAGGGGATGCCGCTTCCCTGCATCATCCACTGGAATTTCAATCATTTTGTTGTCCTGGACGGCTTTAAGGGCAACTATGCATATATCAACGATCCGGCACGGGGCGAAGTCAAAGTTTCCATGGAGGAATTTGACGTCGCCTTTACCGGCATTTGTCTGCAAATTACCCCGGGACCGGATTTCGTGCCCGGCGGCAAGCGCAAGAGCACGCTCAGCTTTGCCCGCTCCCGTCTGAAGGGCGCGGGAGCCGCCGTGGCCTTCGTGCTGCTGTCCACCGTGATCGGGTACCTGTTCGGCATCATAAATCCGGTATTCTCCCGCTTTTTCATGGACCGTCTGCTGACGGGAGAAAACCGGGAGCTTCTGATGCCCTTCCTGGGCCTGATGGCGCTGATGGGCCTTGCTCAGGTGACGGTGTCATGGATTCAGGCGGTATACGCCCTGAAGATCAACGGCAAAATGGCCATTGTCGGCAGCAGCGAGTATATGTGGAAGCTGCTGCGCATGCCCATGGAGTTTTTCTCCCAGCGCATGGCGGGTGACCTGATGCAGCGGCAGGGGACCAACGCCTCCATCGCCTCCACCCTGGTCAATACCCTGACTCCTCTGGCGCTCAACACCATCATGATGATCTTCTATCTGGTGGTTATGCTGCGCTACAGCGTGCTGCTGACCATCGTGGGCATCGTGACGATCATCCTGAACCTGCTGGTGTCCCGGATCATCTCGGCAAAGCGCGTCAACATCACCCGTGTTCAGATGCGCGACGCGGGCAAGCTGGCCTCCGCAACCGTCTCCGGCATTCAGATGGTGGAGACCATCAAGGCAAGCGGCGCCGAAAACGGCTATTTTCAGAAATGGGCGGGGTATCAGGCCTCGGTCAACGCCCAGAATGTGAAGTTTGCAAAGCTGAACCATTACCTGGGCATGATTCCCGCACTGCTGTCCGCCATTGCCGACGCGTCGGTGCTGATTATCGGCGTATGGCTTGCCATGCGGGGGGAGTTTACCCTGGGCATGATCATGAGCTTCCAGGGCTTCCTGAACGCCTTCATGTCCCCAGCCATGACCATCATCTCCGCCGGGCAGATGATTCAGGAGATGCGCACGGAGATGGAGCGCGTGGAGGACGTAATGCAGTATCCCTCCGATCCCCATGCCATCGACACGCCGCTGTCCGACGAAAAGGACTATTCCAAGCTCTCCGGCGCGGTGGAGCTGAAAAACGTCTGCTTTGGCTATTCCCGGCTGGGAGAGCCCCTGATCCGGGACTTCTCCATGAGCATGAAGCCCGGCAGCCGCGTGGCCTTCGTGGGCAGCTCCGGCTGCGGCAAGTCCACGCTTTCCAAGCTTATTTCCGGGCTGTATCAGCCCTGGAGCGGCGAGATTCT
The DNA here is from genome assembly GCA_947167435.1 of uncultured Clostridia bacterium. The sequence goes on from CAMVIC010000092.1 coordinate 4,541, forward strand.
CTTTGACGGCAGGTCCATCTCCCAGATTGACCGCAGCGTGTTCACCGGCTCGGTTGCGGTGGTGGACCAGGATATAACGCTCTTTGAGGACACCATCGCCAACAACATCAAAATGTGGGACGAGTCCATCGAGGACTTTGAGATGATCCTGGCCGCCCGGGACGCGCAGATCTACGACGACATCATGGCACGGGAGGGCGGCTTCGGCGCAAAGCTCACCGAAGGCGGCAAGGACCTGTCCGGCGGCCAGCGGCAGCGCCTGGAGATTGCCCGGGTACTGGCACAGGACCCCTCCATCATCATCATGGACGAGGCCACCTCCGCCCTGGATGCCAAGACGGAATACGAGCTGGTAAAGGCGGTCAAGGACAGGGGCATCACCTGTATCGTCATTGCCCACCGGCTCTCCACCATCCGCGACTGCGACGAGATTATCGTACTCGACCACGGCCTGGTGGTGGAACGCGGCACCCATGAGGAGCTCATGGCCAAAGGCGGCTATTATACCGAGCTCATCACCAGCGACTGAGGAGGCGGAGAATGGGTTGGTTTGACGAACAGATCCGTCAGAGAAAGCTGTCGGATCAGGAAATCTTTGAAGATTCCATTTTTCGTATGGCCTCCGTGGTGCTGGGAAAACAGCGGGCAGGGGTTCTGCGCGACGAGCGCATTGCCACAAAGGCGGCCATCGACGATATTCTGAAGTATTACCATTATAAAAGCGCGGAAATCCCGGAAAGCGTCCGCAGCCTGGACGAGCAGCTGGAGTTCTGCCTGCGGCCCCACGGCCTGATGCGGCGGAACGTAAAGCTGGAAAAGGGCTGGTACCGGGACGCCTTCGGGCCCGTGCTGGCTTTCCGCAAAGAGGACGGCGCGGCCGTGGCCCTGCTGCCCAAGCGCTTTGGCGGCTATTGGTTCCTGGACCCGGACACCGGGGAGAAGACTGCGGTCAACCTGCAGACGGCCGAGCTCTTTGATGCCGAGGCCATCTGCTTCTACCGGCCGCTGCCCCTGCGGCAGCTGGGAATTCCGGACCTGATTGTGTATCTGAAGGACTGCCTGAGTACCGGTGATTACGTTGCCATCGTGCTGCTGACGCTGCTGCCCATCCTGTGCGGCCTTCTGCTGACCAATATCACCCGCGCCCTCACCGGCTTCGTGCTGGAAAGCGGCAGCCTGTCTCTGCTGTGGGGGACGGCGGTGTTCATGATTTCGACCATTGTTTCCTCCCAGCTGATCGGCGTGGTCAAGGAACTGATGATGAACCGGGTGGAGCTGAAAACCTCCCTGTCCACCGAGGCGGCCATGATGATGCGCGTCATGAACATGCCGGCAAACTTCTTCCGGCAGTTTTCCTCCGGCGAGCTCTCCAGCCGCTACAGCGCGGTAAACCATCTGTGCGAGCTGCTGCTCAACAGCGTGTTCTCCACGGGACTGAGCTCTCTGCTCTCCCTGCTGTACATCACGCAGATCTTCCGCTATGCCCCGGCACTGGTCGGTCCTGCGCTGCTGCTGATTCTGGCCACCGTGCTGGTCAGCGTGGTCTCGGTTCTGACCCAGATGAAGATCAGCCGGGAGATCATGGAAAAGGGAGCCAAGCAGAACGGCCTGAACTTCGCGCTGATCACCGGCGTGCAGAAGATCAAGCTGGCAGGCGCGGAAAAGCGGGCTTTCGCCAAGTGGGCCAGCGCCTATTCCGAGGCGGTGGAGCCCAGCTACAATCCGCCGCTGCTGATCAAGGCAAACGCCGCCATCAACAGCGCCATCTCCCTGGTGGGGACCATTGTGCTCTACTATCTGGCGGTGCAGACCCGGGTCAGCCCTTCGGAGTATATCGCCTTCAATACGGCTTTTGGCTCCGTGACGGCGGCCTTCGCCTCCCTGACGGGCGTTGCCCTGTCCGTGGCGCGCATC
>CAMVIC010000093.1 GCA_947167435.1 uncultured Clostridia bacterium
GGAGGTAGTCCAGGCCAAGGGGCATGTGGCTGTAAAGGATCCCGGTACAGAAGCTACAGATACTCGCCCGGGACTGACCGAAGGCAGCCATTGTTCCGTATGCGGCGAGGTTTTAACAGCCCAGCAGGAAATCCATCCGCTATCCTGGGAAATCGAAAAAAGTGCAGCGCAGGTTACTATCAAAAAATATTATGGATCGGATCAGTACTGCTCTATTCCGGCCAAACTGGAAGGATTGCCGGTGAGAGCAATAGCGAATGGCGCTTTTACTGGCTATAATCCTACATATGTTTTTATTCCTGAAAGTGTACAGTCTATTGGTGATACAGCCTTTGCTTACAGACCTACAATATACTGTCATGAATATTCGGAAGCAGATTACCGAGCTGATGAGCTTGGATACAGTAAAGTTTATGTTGATAATACTTCAAGTGGCTCTTTCTACAGAATTACGATGCCGTCCGCATTTACCATGGAATATGGTGAGACACGCGAACTTGGAGCCACGGTGTGGCCTCTGGTTGAGGGAGAAAAACTGATTATTTCCAGCAGCAATCAGGAAGTAGTCATCGTTAAGCAGGATAAGCTTGAAGCCGTTGGGATTGGGAAAACAACGATCACGTTAAAAGTTGGGAGCAAAACAGGCACGGTTCAGGTTACAGTACATGCAGATCCCTCTGATTTCTCCATTACAGATGGTACAGATACCGAAGGTGAAGTTCCTATTATTACAAAAACAAGCAGAACCATGAGTGTTGCTAATATTGTTCCCGCCGGTGCAGAGATGATCACAACCTGGTCAAGCTCAAATGAAACAGTGGCTACGGTTTCTTCAAGCGGCTTGGTCACGGCGAAGCGTCCGGGACAGACCGTCATCACAGCAACATCTCAGAATGGTATCACGAGAAGTCGAAACATCGTGGTCTGTTATCCTCCAAACGGTATATCATTTGATAAAAACGAATATACAACAGTGCTTGGAAAAACGGTTGCTCTTACGGCACGAGTAACAACGACTTCCGGCGATAAGTATATTAACAGACTGATGTCCTTCACAAGTTCGGATGAGAGTATTGCGACGGTTGACATTCACGGAACCGTACAGCCGCTACATGTTGGAACCGTAACGATTACTGCGACAACAGAAGGCAATTATTCTGCACATACAACAGTTACTGTGTCATGTCCCGGCCATAAGGTTATAACTCTTCCCGCTGTTCCTGCAACCTGCTCGCTTGAGGGTCTGACATCAGCCCGTTATTGCAGTATATGTGGGGAAGTTCTTACAGGGCATCAGGCAATTGAAAAATTGCCTCATACTCCAGTAGCAGATGCGGCTGTAGAAGCTACATGTACGGAGGATGGCCTAACGGCTGGAAGTCATTGCAGTGTCTGTGGTAGCACTCTCGTTGAACAGAAGCGGATCGCTGCATTGGGACACAGTTGGGGAGCTCCTTATTACATCTGGTGGGCTTCAAATAACAAAGTAGAGGCAAAGCGTATTTGCAGGAATGACAGTCATCATGTCGAGTCTGAGACTGTAACAGCCAGTATCACACTGATACCACCGACAGATACGCGTGCAGGCTCCGTAATCTACAGCTCCGGTTCTTTTACGAATCCGATCTTTTCAGCACAGCAGAAATCTGAAAGTATCCCCGCGTTGAACAGTCTCGATGTGCTCAGACTTCCGAAAAACCTTAAAACAATTGAGGAAGAAGCATTTACTCATCTTGCGTGTGAAGCAGTAATTCTGCCTGCGGGGTGTACATCCATTGGAGAACGGGCTTTTGCTGACTGCAGCAAGCTGCTGTATATAAAAATTCCCATTGGGTGCAAACAGATTGCAGAGAGCGCCTTCGATGGTTGTAACAATATTATCATAGATTACTGGGATTATTCTGTTCCAGCGCCTACACCTACGCCGACACCAACGCCAACTCCTACACCTACACCAACTCCAACGCCAACTCCGACACCTACACCAACACCGACGCTGGCACCCCCAAAAACAATTTCGCTCGATACAGCAAGCATTCAAATTCCGGAATCATTGTACTTATATGATGTTGAAACATTGAGTAATGGCTGCAAACTTTATACGTATAAGCATCCTACATTAAATATAGCTTTGCGGGGTGGCCAATATTTTGAAATGAGTGCCAGACAACTTGAGTCGAATAATTTTCATGAATTATATGTGGCATTTGAAGAGATTTATGGCGTGCAAAATGTTACAACAAAAACGATTAATGGACATGGGATACTTTATGTCCGAACAAATAATACTGCATCTTCCTTGTCATACGCAACAATAAGGATTGGCTTCGTGACAAAGAATTGCTCGTATATGATTAGCTTTCCGGTAGTTCTCGGATCAGAATTAAGTATGGTTAATAACATAATTAACAGTATTGTGATTTCAAATTAATCATTCGGTGACAAAAAGTGCTTTTGTGATAATTCCGAATATGAGAGAAGACAGAAATAATTAAATCCACGAAGGAGCAGCAGAAAAGAAGCTGCTCCTTTTTCCATGAAAATTTGTAAAGAAAGAATGCGTTTATGCATAGGAAAGAAGGCGAACACGATGTCAGAGATGCAGCAGACAGAATATATTTCACTCCGGAATGACATTCTGTTCCACATGGTGTTCACGAAGAAGAAAGAAGCCTCAGTAGCAGGGGCTCATTGAATGGGCCAGAGTTTTCAAGGCGGAAACCTGGGAGAAAGTCAATAAAATCGACAATCCCGCAGTAAAGGAAGCGACGAAAACAATGGAAATGATTATGTCAAATTCTGTTCAGAGAGAATGCAGATTATCATGTATCCTTTATACTTGGAAAGCGCCAATACCTGTTTTTTATCATGATCTATAGGACAGACATCAAAACCAGTATCTTTTGAAAGCAGCTGATAATGAAGAAAAAAGCGAATCTATTCTTTATGAAGTGAATGAACCTCGGCCCACATGAAAGGCAGAGCTGTAAAAGAAAAGAGCGTGACCGCGGCGGTCACGCTCTTTTCATGGGAACATCAGAACTTCTGGGCCTCCATGGTGATGGTGGTATCGCCGTCCACCACCATCTGGAAGGATGCCTCATTTTTGTATACGGCCTTTTCGCCGTTGATGGAGTAACCTTTCTTGAGCAGTCCGCCCCGGGAAAACACCGTGATCGTGGTGCCGACGGGAACCTTTCCGGATTCGGCGAAGGTGTTTCCGCCGCCGGTGAAGCGGCAGTTGGTGCAGGAGACGGTGACCAGGCTGGATTCGTCCACAGGTTCCTGAGTCGCCTCGGGCCGGGCGCGGATGAGGTCATCCTCCTGGCCCTCAGGGGTGTTCAGCTTGACCCGGACGGTGGCGCTGCGGTCCCATCCCCGGACGGTCAGGCTGTTGACGGTGGTGTCCGGCGTAAAGCGGATGCCGCCGATGGAGAAATACTGGATAGTTTCCGTGGTGCCTTCCGGCGCCTCGACGCGGAAGTTGGCGGTATTTCCGTCGAAGGTCAGCTCGTGCTTTGGCGTGGTGCCGACCTGATTACCCTTGGCGTCCAGCTCGTACAGGTCCACCTTGGAGCCCTTGATGACGATGGGTTCCCGGGTAACCGTGACGGTGGCGGCGCCCACGGCGGCGGTTCCCGTTCCCGTCGCGGTCGTGGCCGCGGTGCCGTTCTTCGACGCGGCGGTGACCGGTGCGGGTGTCGGCAGCACCGGGGGCTCCAGGCCCTTGATCAGGATCATGACGGTATCGGAATTCGCGCCGGTGCCCTTGCGGCCGATATGGCAGTACAGCTGCCAGCCGTGCATGGATTCCGGAATATTGCTGATCGAAATCTTCAGCGAGTTGGGGTTCTTGACCTTCACGCCCGGAACCACGCCGGAAAGCTTCTTGCCGGTGGTGGTTTCCCCGGTTACGGGATTGAGAAAATACCACGTGATGGGCTCATCGCTGGCGCCCCGGGCCTTGAGGGAAAAGATCAGATCCCCGCCGGCTTTGACCGTCTGGGTCTGGGGCTGTTCAATAATGGTAATGTCCGCGGCCATCGCGGAGGGAACGCAGCAGAGCAGCAGGCATACCGCTGCCAGCAGGGCCAGAAACCTTCTCATGTACATACCTCCCTGTATAAAACTATGGCCATAATAACACAAAAATGTAACAATTGCAATATATTTATCCAGAATTTCGTAACAAAAGCAGCTTGAGCATCAGCCCCTCCAGAGCGCTGTCCTGCCGCAGGAGGCCGGATTTCACCTGGAGATCCGTCTCCAGGCAGAAGGAGACCGCCTCCCGGACCTGGCGGCCGGTGTAGGTGGCGGCCTGGCGCAGATACTGGGAGCCGGCCCAGCCGGAGAGCCCCATGGCCGAGGGAATCTGGGAGGCGGGCTTTTTTTCAAACTGCAGAATCTTGACCTGCTGCAGCAGCCGGTACTGGCGCAGCAGCATGCTGAGAATCATGACGGGGTTTTCCCCGTTGGCAAGCAGATTCCGCAGGGTGAGGAAGGCTTTGTCCGCCTGGCCGGCCACCACCGCGTCCACCATGGCAAATACCTTGCTTTCGGTGGAGGGGGTGGCCAGGGCCTGGACGTCCGCCGGATCCAGCCTGGGCTGATCGGGATGATAGGCGGCGATCTTGCGGATTTCCGCCTGCAGCTGATTCAGATCCCGGCCGACGGTAAAGACCAGAAAATCCGCCGTGCGGGCGTCACATTCCTTTCCGAGGGCATGGAAGGTTTCGGTGACAAAGGACGACAGCTCCTGATCGGACAGGGGCGTGAAGTCCACCAGGCCGCCCAGCTTCTGGACCAGGTTTTTGATCTTCTTCTGCTTCACCGGCAGCACGCAGTAAAACAGGATCACCGCCGTGGCCGGCGCATTGGGCAGGTAGGCTAAAAGCTTTTCATCCGCCTCCCCCCGGCCGGTCACCGCCGGAAAATCCCGCAGGAGCAGCAGCCGCCGGTCCGCCATGAACGGCATGGTTTCCGCCGCGGAGATGATCTCGTCCGTTTCCGGCGCGGTGAGCCGGGTTTCGTTCAGATCCTCCAGCCCCTCCGGCAGCAGCGCGCCGCGGAGCTCCGAGAGGGCCGCCTCCTTCAGATATTCCTCCGGGCCCTGGAAGAAAAGGACGGAAGGCACCTTTTTTTCCGCGACCAGACGGGAGAATTCCCGGGCATTCATGGGTGCGTCACCTCCATCAAATCTGTGGGCGCGGGCAGAAAACATTCCGCCCGGCATGCTCCCTCCGCAAAGCGCAGCGTCAGCATGCCGCCCACCGCGGTGGAAAGGAGCGGAACGGCCGGATCCAGCCGCTCCCGGAACTGCTGATGCCGCGCCGGACGCCCGCAGGAGAGGAGCGCCAGCCGGGGAGAGACCGCGGCCAGAAACTCCGCGGAAGAGGAATGGGCCGAGCCGTGATGGGCCGCCTTCAGCACATCGGAGGGGGCGGCGGCATACATCTCATACCGGCCGTCCAGGTCCCCCGTGTGCAGCAGGGAGACCCCCTTCAGGGTCAAGCGGGATACAAGGCAGGACTCGTTGGCATCCTGCCCCGGCCGGACCTGCCCCGCCCGGGGCCACAGGATCTCCATCCGGCCGGAGGGCAGGGGCAGTTCCTCCCCGGCGGCCAGGGTGCGGATCTCGGTGCCCTCCCGCCGCATGAGGTCGAGCAGGGCCAGGGCGTCCGGATGCACGTCCGCCTGCTCCGCGCCCTCGGGCAGATACAGCAGGGGCACGGGAATGCCGTCCTCCCGGAGGGCCCGCAGCCCCAGCACATGATCCGTGTGCAGATGGGTGAGTACCACGGCGGTGGGGGTCAGCCGCCGGCGGTGCAGAAAGTCGCTGAGGACCCCATCCTCATAGCCCGTGTCCATCACCAGCACCATATCCCGGTCCCAGAGCAGGCCCGCGTCCGCGTCCCCGACGCTGAACTGATAGTATTCCGTGCCGGCATGGGGCCAGGGCATCAGGGACAGGGCCATCACGATCCCCCCGACCCCGGCCAGCAGCAGGCGGGTGCGCCCCTTCCAGCGGAACAGGGCGCAGAGCCCGCAGGTCACAAGGAGCAGCCCCGCGGCGGTCCAGAGACCCGCAGCGCAGGTCCACAGGCGGATGCCAGGCAGGCTGCCCAGAAAGCGCACCGCGGCCAGCAGCCCGGAGGTGGCCGTCCGGGTCAGGGTGCACAGCGGCACCGACAGGAAGGGCAGGGGCAGCGTCAGCAGGCAGAGCCAGCACAGCAGGATCAGGCCGGAGGCATAGAGCAGGACTGGCAGATTCAGCAGCAGCGAAAGCAGGGGCAGCTCCTGGAAGGCATACAGCTGGGGAAGCAGCACCCCCAGCTGGGCGCCGACGCCGGCGGCCAGGGCTTCCTGCAGCCGGCGGAGCCGCCGGGACCGGAAGGAGAACAGG
>CAMVIC010000094.1 GCA_947167435.1 uncultured Clostridia bacterium
GGACGACTGGGAGGATGATTCCTCCCCTCTGGCCCTGGCGGAAGCCAAAACGCTGCAGAAGGCCTACCGGAACGTTTGCGCCTGCTATCCCCGGCAATGCGGCGCCATCGAGCGCTCGCTCAAACAGCTGCACACCCTGGAGCGGGAACGGATCGAAGACCCGGACGCCGCGGCCGGCAGCTTCGGAGAACTGATGGCGGAGGTACTGGTTGTTCGGGAGGACCGCTGGGCGGATACCCTCAGGTGCATGGGACGGGCTCTGGGCCGCTTCCTCTATACGATGGATGCCTGCATGGACCTGGACGCAGACGCGCTGCGCGGCCGCTATAACCCCTATCGCCGGTGGTACGGATTGGACAACAGCCGGCGCTTCCGGGACATTTTGAAAATGCTTCTGGGCGAATGCCTGTTTTATTTTGACCGTCTGCCTCTGGTACAGGACGCGTCACTGCTGCAGAATATCCTATGCGCCGGGCTTTGGGCGCAGTATGACAAAAAGTTCGAGCCGGAGAAGGGGAGAACCCATGGTACAGGATCCGTATAAGGTACTCGGCGTTTCGCCGCAGGCAAGCGACGAAGAGATCAAGAAGGCATACCGGGACCTGACAAAGAAATATCACCCGGACCTGCATCCGGACGACCCCAAGGCGGCGGAAAAGATGAACGACGTGAACGCCGCCTACGACCAGATCAAGAACGGAGGCGGCGCGGCCTACGCCCAGGCGGATCCCTATTCCCAGGGACCCTACGGCTGGGCAGGCTGGAACGGCTACGGCGCCTATGGGTATCAGCAGCAACAGCAACAGCAGCAGAATACCGAGCGGGGAGAGTATACCGCCGCAAGGAACTTCATTCGCAACGGCATGTACAAAGAGGCGCTCAACGCCCTGTCCGGTGTGCCCGCTGCGGAGCGGGACGGCCGCTGGTACTTTCTGCACGGTGCTGCCAACATGTATATGGGCAACCGCATTGCCGCGCTGGAGAGCGCCAAGCGCGCGGTGGAGCTGGAGCCGGACAACATGGAGTATCAGCGCCTGCTCCAGTCTTTGCAGGGCAGCGGCGATTTCTATGACAATTACCAGGTTCGCTATCATTCGGGACTGAACCCGGGCCGCCTGTGTTTTACGATGATGGCGGCGAACTTCTGCCTGGGCCCTCTCTGCGGCTGGCGATTTATCTGCTGCTGACAAAAAGGCTGTCTCAAAACGAACGGTTCATTTTGAGACGGCCTTTTTACTGCATTCCATCGTAAATGGAGAAGAAGGGAACGCATATGAGAGTAACGACGGTTTTGTTTGATTTTGACGGTACGGTGTTTGATACCGTGGAGGGCATCACCAGGTCCGTGCAGTACGCCATCCGCAAGCACGGCATGGACGCGGAGCTCAGCGAGCTGCGCTGCTTTGCAGGGCCTCCGCTGGTGGACATGTTCATGGAGAAATTCGGCGTGGACGAGGACCGGGCCCGGAAGCTGACCACGGATTTCCGGGAGCGCTATAACCCGATCGGGCTTTACGAATGCCGGGTTTTTCCCGGGGTACGCGGCCTGATAGAGCGGCTGCGCTGCGCGGGAAAGCAGGTGGGCATTGCAACGTCCAAGCCTGTCCGGCTGGCAAGAACACTGCTGGAGCGGGAGGGGATGGCGGAACTGTTTGACGTGATTATCGGCGCGGGAGACAACGGCGAGGGCAACGCCAAAAGCCTGGTGATCCAAAGGGCTCTGGAGGCGCTGGACGCCCGGCCGGACAGCACCGTCCTCATCGGAGACACCAAGTATGACGTCTTTGGCGCAAACCAGGCGGGCATCCCCTGTATCGGCGTGTCTTACGGCTATGCCCTTCCCGGAGAGATGGAAAAGGCCGGCGCCCTCTGCATGGTCCCGGACTGCGAGACCCTGGCTGAGCTTCTGCTCACTAACAACTAGTCGCTAATTACTAAGCACTATACGATAAACACCGCGGGTTTTCCGCGGTGTTTATCGTATCACGTACTGATCATAGCCGTCCGCTGCCAGACGCTGGTAAGCCTGCCAGATTTCGTCCGGCACCTCCGTGACCGCCTGATAGCCCAGCTCCGCGTAAACGCGCAGGCGCTGAAGATCTCCCACCATCAGCGCGATTTCCAGCTCAAGAGGACAATCCGCGTTCGGATAGTCCGAGAAGGGAATGGGCGGCGCAGCGACGGCCCAGCGCAGCTCCGGCCACTGGACCTTCGCCGTGGCAAGGCAGCGCTTTGACATATAGGGTTTGCAGACGATGAGCCCGCTCCGGGCTTCGATGCCGTGCTCGCACGCAAGCTCCCTGCCGAAGCGAAAGTTCTCACCGGTGTTTGTTGAGCGCGTCTCCCGCAGGATCCGCTCCGGCGGGACGCCCAGCTTCTCGCATACCGCCGCGAAGATCACCGCTTCCGGCTGCTGAAACCGCCCGTCGGTCACCTTGCCAAGGCCGCCGGTACACAGCACCCAGGGCGCGGCGCCTGCCAGATAGAGCCGGGACGCGTGCACCGGTACGCGCAGGTCATGGCTGCCGGCCGCCAGAATCAGGTCCGCATGCGCCGGCGGCGTGCCGCAGTCCGCGTGAAAACGATAGAGCAGCTCTGCGTCTGATAAAATCTGTTCTCTGTTTCTCATGTCCTTTTTATATCTCAATCAGAATATCGACAACTCCCTGGCGCCTTGCGTACAGAATGGTGTTCTGCGTACCACCGGAGCTTCCCGCGTAGGCGGCCAGCAGTACGGAGGAGTGGTCCACCATATAGCGGTTTCGCCGCATCATACAGTCGCGTGTGTAAGTCTCCTGCAGGAGCGTTACCTTGTCGCACTGCGCCAGGATACTCTCATAACGCTGCCGCTGGGCTGCGTTCCACCTGGACGACTGGGTCGGGCAGGGAACGGCCGCTTCCAGCGTCAGCTCCGGCTGCTTCTGCCGCAGAGCCAGGACAGCCTCGGCAAAATACAGGTCACAGCCTTGGGCCATGCCGCAGATAAAGTGCCGATAGCCGCCCGCCGCCAAACCCTCCAGGCGTGCGCTCAGCTCAAATTTCAGAGCCAGGCAGCGGGGGTCGCTCTCATCTGTGCCCCAGGGCAGGCCCGACGGCCGGTGCCCGGTAAAACAGCAGGTGGTTTGCCGATCGTACATGGCCTTCTCCCTTCACTTCCATTAATAGACGAAACCAGGCGACGATTCAGTGCATTGCACACTGAGCCGAGTTGAACGAGGCCTCGCGCCGAACAAAGCGGGCACGAAGCCCGCTGCGATAAGCGCGAGCACCTCATAACTGTTCAGGCACCGGAAGGTGACGGAACAGTTGTGAATCCAGTATAATCTAACATCAGACTATTGTCAAAGCCGAATACAGGTGCTATAATGAATCCATCTTCAGGGCAGGGTGAAATTCCCGACCGGCGGTAAAGGCGTGTGCCTGAGTCCGCTAGCCCTCCGGCAGGTTCGTCCGGGGGGTTGATCCGGTGCGATTCCGGAACCGACAGTACAGTCTGGATGGAAGAAGATAGGAAATATATTTGCATCCTGTCGTTTTTTCAACGCCCGAAGATTCCGCCCTGGATCTTCGGGCTCTCTTTATGGAGGTAGAAAAAATGCAAGCACTCGTCAAAACATGGGAAAAGGCAAAAGACAATCTCGGATTCCTCGGAGTATGCGCCGCTGTATTCGCAGGGCTGTTCCTGCTGGCACTGCTATATGAGCGGCTGGTGATGAAAAACCGCAAACGTTTCAACGATACGCATTACATCAGCTACGTGGCGATTTTCTCCAGTATGGCGGCTGTTTTGATGCTGGTGGAGATTCCGCTCTTTTTCGCTCCGTCCTTCTATAAAATGGATCTGAGTGAACTGCCGATTATGATCTGCACCTTCTATCTGGGACCTGTGGCCGGCGTTACGGCAGAGTTCGTGAAGGTATTCCTCAAGCTCCTGATCAAGGGCACCAGCACGGCTTTTGTAGGCGATTTTGCGAATTTCGCGGTGGGCTGCACTTTCGTTCTGCCGGCAAGCATGATTTATCATATGCGTCCGAGCCGGAAATCCGCACTGGTGGGCATGATTGTGGGCACGCTGGTTATGACCATTTTTGGCAGCGGCTTCAATGCACTGTATCTGATACCCAAGTTTGCCCAACTGTTCCACATGGAGCTGGATCAGATCGTGGCCATGGGAACAGCGGTCAACCAGAGAATCAACAGCGTCTATACCCTGGTGTTTTATGCAGTCGTACCCTTCAATCTTCTGAAAGGTGCAATTGTATCGATTCTGACTTTCTTGCTGTATAAGCGCATTTCTCCCATCTTGCACCGCTCCGATGCCAAGCGGCAGACTCGGAACGCCTGAAACGGATGGACCCTGAAGAAGCGAGAAATTGGGACAGTACCCTTGCATTCGGTGCTGATGGAGTGGTAGAATAAAGCAAAACAGTAAATAGGGGGGATTCCCTGTGAAAAAAGCTGCGCTGATTTTGTTTGCCCTGCTGGTGCTGGCCCTGTCGGTGCTCTGTGTCAGCTATCTGCGCTTTACGGATGCAAAGCTGAATATCGGTTCGCTTCTTCCGGGCACCGCCGCCACGGCCCCGCCCACCGAGGAGCCGACGCCGGAGGTGACGCCGGAGCCTACCCCGGAGCCGACGCCGGAACCCACCCCGGAGCCGCCCATGCCGGAGGGCGCCGCCACCTATGTGGACGGGAAGAGCGTGGAGAGCGTGAGCAGTCAGGGCGCGGACTATGTGAGTCTGAGCCAGATGGGCGCTGTTCTGGGCTTTGAGCCTGCGGAGAGCAGCGACGGGGCGGTGAGCCTGACCTGGCGCAAGCAGGAGGTCTCTCTCAGTATCGGCGGAACCGAGTGCCGTTACGGGGAGCAGAGCGCGAACCTGTCCGCGCCGGCGCTGCGCTATCACAACGAGGTCTGGGTCCCGGTGGAGGATTTCTGCCGGCTGCTTGAGATCTCTGTCTTCACAGATGAAGAGAGCGGCATCCGCTACTGCACGCCCGGTGCAGGCGACTGGGCGCTGCCCGAAGGCTATCGGGTACCGGTGCTCATGTACCACGGCGTCAGCGACAATCCCTGGACCATGCCCAGCCTCTTTGTCACGCCCGCAGAGATGGAGGCACAGCTGCAGTTCCTGCAGGACAACGGTTACACCACAATCTGGTTTGAGGACCTGTGGCATGTGCAGGATTTTGAAAAGCCTGTGATTCTGACCTTTGACGACGGGTATGTGGACAACTACAACACGCTTCTGCCCATCCTGGAGAAGTATAACGCCAAGGCCACCTGCTTTATCATTACGGACTTTCTCAATCACGACCCCAGCATTTACTCCAACGTGGAGCAGTACGTGACCTGGGACATGGTGAAGGCCATGAGTGAATCCGGATATATCTCCATTCAGAGTCATACCATGAATCACTGGCGACTGAATGAATTCATGCGCTCCTCCCAGGAGACGGAACTGTACGGCTCGTACCTGAACCTGATTCGCGAAACCGGGAAAGAGCCTTTTGTGCTGGCCTATCCCGAGGGGCAGGCGGACGGCAACACCTTTGAACTGACGGCGGAGATTTACCGCTTCGGTCTGAAGATGTCCGGCCCGGTCTATGTGACCGGTGACGACCCCACCCTGATCTATCGGATCTATATCCCAAGGGGCATGAGCATGGAGGAATACGCCCGACAGCTTGCCGGCTGAGAAAGGACAAGGACATGATTGTTACCATCGGAAGAGAACACGGAAGCAACGGCCATCTGGTGGCCCGCGCCCTGGGAGAGGCCCTGGGCTATGACTGCTATGACAAGGAGATCGTGGATCACACCGCCGAGAACAGTAATTTCAGCAGGGAAGTACTTCACACCTTCGATGAGAAGCGGGTTTCCCCCTATATTGTCCCCATTCCCCACTATCTGGGACTGAACGAGAGCTTCCGCCTGAATATGCAGCTGGCCTCTGCTCAGTTTGACGTGATCCGGAGTCTGGCGGACAAGGACAACTGCATTTTCGTTGGGCGCTGCGCCGACTATGTGCTCCGGAACCGCCGGAATGTGGTGAAGGTGTTTGTCATGGCGGACGAGGACTTTCGCATCCGCACCATGATGGAGCGCCGGGACCTGAGCGAGGACGCGGCAAAGAAGCTTGTCCGGCAGGTGGATAAGGACCGGGCCAGCTACTACAAGTATTACACCGACCAGATCTGGGGCGAGCGGGAAAACTACGACCTGGTGATCAACAGCGGCCGGGTTGGCGTGGACGGTGCGGTGAAGGTCATCGTCAGCTACGTTGAGGCGCTGGAGGCCGGAAAATAAAGCAATCCGAAAAGAAGCTGAGGAGTGAACCGCCCCAGATTGTGCGGACAGCACAAAAAAGCCCCCTGATGTAGGCTTA
>CAMVIC010000095.1 GCA_947167435.1 uncultured Clostridia bacterium
GGGATTTCGTTTTACTCTTTCCAGAGGATCTTGAACACGACCTTGGTGACCGCGCTCTTCTCCCCTGCCTGCATCTTGACCCGGTGGGCATCCTCGGGGAAGGCCACCAGGAAGGTGCCGGGCTTCAGGATGATGCTCTGCTTTTCACGGGCTTCGCCCTCATAGGCATAGAAGTCGCCCGCCTCGTTGCTCTTGCCCAGGTTCAGTGCCAGGTCCGCCGGGTGGGCAATGTCCATTCTCTCCACGCCGGTGAGGGGCACATGGATATCCAGATAGCGGCGGTGAGACTCGAAAAAGGTCTCTTCCTCGGGCAGGGTGTCGAACAGGTTCAGCGTAGCGTAGAGCCGGTTCTCGTCCATATGGACGGAGTCGGTGCCCACGGTTTTGAGGAAGTCCTCGTTCAGATAGTCCAGGGCCCTGTCCAGCAGGGGGCTGATGCCGCGGTAGTTGTCTTTGTCGGAAATCTTGGCGAAAATCATGGGATATCTTCCTTTCCTGTATAATAAGATTAATGCTTGCCGGTCAGCAGGCGGAGCATGTCCGCCCGGATGCTGTCGTAATGGGGCTCGTTGATGCCGAAATCCATGTCCTTGTAGGTCCATAGGGCATAGCCGATCTCATTCTCCTCAAAGACCGCGAGGATATCCTCCAGCCAGCGGAGGGTATCCTCCGGTGGCGCCTGGTCGATCACGCCGAACTCCCCGCAGTATACGGGCACGCCCGCGGCGCGGGCGGCCTCCACCGCCTCCTGAACCGCCCGGCGGAGGAACGGTCTGCCCATCTCTTCCTCGCCGCTCTCTTCCACGCCCTGTACATGGTCCCGGATGAAGTCGGAGCGCTGTCGATAGGCCTCCATGCTGTCCGGGTAGGCCATCTCCAGGTCCTGGGGCAGCCCCGGCAGCCAGTATGCCTTCTGGTGAGTGAAGACCAGAGGCTCGTACATGTGAAACGTGTAAATGACGTTCCGGTCTGTGGGCGGCGTCAGCAGCTTGAGGGTGCGGGGGCTGTTCCAGCGGATGCCGCCGTAGACCACCGTGGTCTCCGGCGCATAGCGGCGGATCTCCGCCAGGGTCTCCTGTACCAGGCTGTCCCAGGGGCCGGCGTTCTCCGGCTCCGCCACCTCGTTGAGAAGCTCCAGCGCCACGTGGCTCCTGCCGCCGTAGCGGCGGGCAAGCCAGCCCCAAAGGGCAAGAAAGCGCTGCCGCAGGGAAGGCGTGGCAAAGAGATTGTTCTTCGCGGCGTCGCCGGCGTTATTGAAATCATAGCCCGGCGCCTTGTGCAGATCCAGAATCAGGTTCAGCCCCGACTGCTCACACCAGTCCACCAGCGCGTCCACCAGGGCCACACCCTCGGGAAACTCGCTGCCGTCCTCCCGCTGCAGCACCTCATAGTCGATGGGTACCCGCACATGGTCAAAGCCCCAGGCCGCCAGCGTCCGGATATCCTCCCGGCCCAGAAAGCTGCGGTAGTGCTCCAGCGTATAACTCTTGCACTGGCTGAACCAGCCGCCCAGATTGATGCCCCGTTTGAGTTTCATCCTCTCTCCCCCATTTTCTTTTTTGCCTTGTCGAAAAGGGCGGTGTCATATTCCCAGCCCTTGTCCAGCAGCCAGTAGCTGACCGGGTCCTCGTCGATGGGCTCCCCCTCCTCTACCGGCACGTCGGGCTTGGCGTTTCTCAGCTTCACCCGGGTCTCATAGGCCCGCAGCTCCTGCACCGTGAAGTCCAGGCCCAGCTCGGCCGCAGCGGGCAGCAGCGCATATTCCGCCACCGCCTCCCGGATTTCCAGGCTGCCGGGATAGGACGCCTCCGCGTCCATTACACGGCGGCGCAGCTCCTCGTCCGCTCTGTATCGTTCAAAGAATTTCTCCACATTCTCAATCAAGTTCTCTTCCTCCCTCCCGCTCGGAGACTGTCTGAGCACACATATGGATTCGGCAATCAGACATTGCCGAATTCATGTGGCCAAGTTTTGCTGTCAGAGTAATAATATCCGAAAAAATCCCTTCCGTCAATTGCCGTCGGAAGGTTTGAAGTTGCGCGTCCGGGTTTTTTCGTTTACAATAGGGGAAAGCGCCGATGTGAAAGGTCGGCGAAACGGAGTGGACTATGAGAAAGTTTTTTCACAGACTGAAGATTATTTCCCGCATCCTGATCCTTCTGGTGGCGGCGGGCGTGCTGTTGGTGTACAAGCCGGACGTGGTGGAGCGGTACCTGCACTTCAACCCCAGCGGCTTTGTGGAAAAGTACCTGCATTTCAGGCCCGCGGACGCACTGCAGCAGCTGCTGAACCGGGACAATTCCGCCGAACCCGCCTCCGTCACGGCGCCGCCCCTGACATTGGAGCTGTACCCGGCGGGGAGCATCCCCACCACGCCGATCAGCATCCCGGCCTATACCGGAGAGCTCTATACCCTGCTCAGCGGCAACGTACCCGGCTTCGGCCTGGAAGGCCTCAGTTATCAGGGCAGCTATGCCCATTACAGCGAGCTGGACACCCTGGGCCGCGCCGGCCCCGCCATGGCCTGCCTGGGCCGGGAGGATCTGCCCAGTCTGGACCGGGGAGAGCTCTCTTCGGAGCTGAAGCCCTCCGGCTGGCACAACGCCCGCTATGACCAGCTGATCGAGGATCATTTTCTCTATAACCGCTGCCACATTCTGGGCTACCAGCTCAGCGGCGACAGCGGGGATATCCACAATCTGTTCACCGGCACCGACTATCTGAACAAGCAGGGCATGCTGCCCTATGAAAACCAGGTGGCCCAGTATCTGCGCCAGAGCAAGAACCACGTGCTCTATCGGGTGACGCCCCGCTATGCGGGGGACGAGCTGGTCTGCCGGGGCGTGGAGATGGAGGCCTGGTCCCTGGAGGACCGGGGCCGGAGTCTCTGCTTCCATGTTTTCGTCCACAACGTTCAGCCCGGCGTCGTCATCGATTACGCCACCGGCGAGAGCCGGGCGGCAACCGGGTGACCCGCTCCTTGTATGATCTTATGAAATATTAAGTGGTATTATTCCGGAGCGGAGCATATAATAGGCTCATCCCCATACGGCTGAAAGGATTGCGAAATGAAAAAGAAACTGTTTTTGTTCATTTGTCTGACGCTGGCCCTGGTGCTGCTGAGCGCCTGCTCGGTCCGCCGGACTCAGCCCGCGGCGGTCACGGTCGCCCCGGCGCAAACCGCCGCCCCTGCCGTAACTCCCGCCCCCACGCCCGTGCCGGTGGCCACGCCCGTGATTGTAAGCACCCCCGTGCCTACCCCGGTACAGGCCCCCGTGCCCACCCCGGTCCCCACGCCGGTGCCCACGCCCAGACCCACCCCGGTGCCCGCCCCGGCGGCCACGGTGCGGCCCGCGGCCTCCAATCTGCCCGTGGTTCTGAAAGATCCCACCGGCGAGACCGTGGCGGTGGGCGGCAAGTGCCAGTTTGTCACCCGCTATGAAAACGCCAAGTGGGCCGAATGGCACTTTGTAAGTCCCGACGGCACCCGGGACCTGGACTATCTGCAGGCCCAGAAGGAATTTCCCACCCTGACCATCGTCAACGGCTACGCCAAGGACATGACGCTGGAGAACATCCCCGCCGCGCTGGGCGGCTGGAAGGTATACTGCCTCTTCTCCAACGACTCCGGCTCGGTCAGAACCGGGACGGCGCTGATTTCGGTGCAGACTTCCTCCGTCCCCGGCACCCCGGCAACCCCCGCTCCCGCGGGCAATCTCCCCGTGATTCTGAAGGACCCCGGCAGTGAAACCGTGGCGGCAGGCGGCAGCTGCCAGTTCGTCACCCGCTACAGCAACGCCACCATCGCCGAGTGGCATTTCCTGAATCCGGACGGCAGCCGGGACCTGGATTACCTGCAGGCTCAGAATGAATTTGCCGGTCTGAAGGTCATCGGCGGCAACACCAAGGACATGACGCTGCAGAGTATTCCCGCTTCTCTGAACGGTTGGCGGGTATACTGCCGCTTCTATAACAACGCCGGCTCCGTCAACACCGGCACCGCCTTCATCACGGTCACCGGCCAGGGAAGCCCCGCCGGTCAGGGACCCGCAAATGTTGTGATCGAGCAGCCGCGCGGCTTTGAAGGCCGCTGGGCGGAGGAGACCGCCGGCCGCTGCCAGCTGGACATGAGCTATCGGGCCGAGGGCAGCGTAAACGTGACAATCACCTGGTCCAACTCCGCCTGGCAGCGTTCCTGCTGGGCCATGACCGCAGACGTTTACCGCAACGACATCATGATCTACGAGGACGGTCACCACTGGGTTGAGACCTTCACCGACGAGAACAGCTCCATGATCACCGACGAAACCTTCGGGGAAACCGGCAGCTTCTATTTCGAGAACGGCAAGCTCCACTGGTATGACGATCAGACCCAGCGGGACACCGTGTTTATCCCGGCCTGATTCTCCGTTTAACCTGTGCATCCATATACGCTCCGGGTGAATCCTCACCCGGAGCGTATTCCTGTTTGATTTTCTCTTGCCTGCCGGCCGCCGGGGCGGTATAATACAGTCAGAATGAGCAAAGAGAGGCGAACAGGATGAAACGTTCGGAAATCAACCGCGCCCTGCGGGAGCTGGAGGCCATGTGCGAGAAGGAGCACTGCTATCTGCCCCCCTTCTGCCGCTTCACGCCCGAGCAGTGGCAGCACGTCGGCCACGAGTACGACGAGGTCCGCGACTGTATGCTGGGCTGGGACATCACCGATTACGGCAAGGGTGACTTTGACCACTTCGGCTTTTCCCTTATCACCATCCGCAACGGCAACCGCGCCATGGCGGACAAATATCCCAAGGTCTATGCGGAAAAGCTGCTGTATCTGAAAGAGGGGCAGTACGCCCCCAACCATTTTCACTGGTACAAAACCGAGGATATCATCAACCGGGGCGGCGGCAACGTGCTCATCCGGGTGTACAACAGTCTGCCCGACGAGGAGATCGACTATGAATCCCCCGTCACCGTCCACACCGACGGCCGGACCTACACCGTTCCCGCCGGGACCCAGATCCGCCTGACCCCGGGCGAGAGCATCCACGTGCAGCAGTACCTGTACCACGACTTCTCCGTGGAGCCAGGTACCGGACCCGTCCTGCTGGGCGAGGTCAGCCAGTGCAACGACGACAACACCGACAACCGCTTCAATCCCCCGGTGGGCCGCTTCCCGGAAATTGAGGAGGACGAGCCCCCCTACCGCCTGCTCTGCAACGAATACCCGCCCGCGAAGGACTAATCTTTATATATGTATGAATGACTGAGCCCGGGAACAATGCTCTGCATTTTTCCCGGGCTCTCGTTTATGTGTTGGTATTCTCCAGCTCGCTCAGGTGCATGTACTCGTCGTAGCTGCACAGGCGGTCGATGATGCCGTCGTCGGTGATCTCAATGATGCGGTTGGCCACCGTCTGGGTCAACTGGTGGTCATGGCAGGAGAAGAGGATGTTGTACTTGAAGGCCTCCAGACCGTTGTTGAGGGCCGCAATGCTCTCCAGGTCCAGATGGTTGGTGGGCTGGTCCAGCACCAGGAAATTGGCGCCGGAGAGCATCATGCGGCTGAGCATGCAGCGGACCTTCTCCCCGCCGGAGAGGACCCGGGCGGGCTTGTAAACGTCGTCCCCGGAGAACAGCATCCGGCCCAGGAAGGTGCGCAGATAGCTCTCCCGCTTGTCCTCGGAAAACTGGCGCATCCACTCGATCAGGTCCCCGTCAAAGTTGTCGGAATAGCTGTTGTGGTCCTTGGGGAAATAGGCGGGCTGGATGGAGGCGCCCCATTTGACGCTGCCGGAGTCCGGCTCCTCCTCGCCCATCAGGATCTTGTATAGCATGGTCACCGCCAGCTCGTTCTTGCCCACGATGGCGATCTTGTCCTCTCTGCCCACGATAAAGCTCACCTTGTTGAGAAGCTTCACCCCGTCCACGGTCTTGGACACCTCCGTGACGAAGAGCCGGTCCTTGCCGGGCTCCCGCTCCGCCTTGAAGCCCACCCAGGGGTAACGGCGGCCGGAGGCGGGCAGCTCCTCCACGGTGATCTTGTCCAGCAGCTTCCGGCGGGAGGTGGCCTGCCGGGACTTGGACTTGTTGGCGGAGAAGCGGGCGATGAAGGTCTGCAGCTCCGCGATCTTCTGCTCCGCCTTCTTGTTCTGATCCCGGATCAGCTTCTGGATCAGCTGACTGCTCTCGTACCAGAAGTCATAGTTGCCCACGTACATTTTGATCTTGCCGTAGTCGATATCCACGATGTGGGTGCAGACGTTGTTGAGGAAATAGCGGTCATGGCTCACCACCAGCACCGTTCCTTCATAGTCCATCAGAAAGTCTTCCAGCCAGA
>CAMVIC010000096.1 GCA_947167435.1 uncultured Clostridia bacterium
AGGGACAGCGGCAGCTGCTGGCCATCGCCCGCGCCGCCGTGGCCGATCCCCCGGTCATGATCCTGGATGAGGCCACCTCCTCCATCGACACCCGCACCGAGGCCATCGTGCAGCGGGGCATGGACAAGCTCATGGAGGGCCGCACCGTCTTCGTCATCGCCCACCGCCTGTCCACCGTTATGAACTCCGATGTGATCATGGTCCTGGACCACGGCCGCATCATTGAACGGGGCAGCCACGAGAAGCTGATCGCCGATCGCGGCACCTACTATCAGCTCTATACCGGAGCCTTTGAATTGGAGTGAAGCATATGAAACGAATCGCGATTTTCGTCCTGTGTGCCTGCATGGTTCTGCTGTGCGCCTGCGGCATCAAGCTGCCCTCCCTGCCCGGCCGCGGCGACCGCGCCGACAACGGCAGCGACGGCTCGGACCAGAACGCCACCGTCACGGTGGAGACCCCGGCGCCGGTAGCCGCTACGCCGGACCCGGCATTGGAAACCGCCAAGGCCGCTTTGCGCGAGCGTCTGTCGGATATCCGCCAGAATGTGCAGCCCGGCACCGCGGGCAGCTCTCTGCGCGCCGCCGCCCAGGCGGCAAAGCTTCTGGACTGGGCCGCCGGCACCACCCTCAGCGAGGCGCAGATCAGCGAGTTTGTATCTTCCGTGCTGCCGGAGCTGAATCAGGCAGAGACCCCCGCCAGCCTGGCCGAGCAGCTGTCCTCCGTGGCCTACGCCATTGACCTTCTCACCGGAGACGACCAGAATCTGGCCCAGTCCCTGCTGACCGACTGCGGTGCGGAGAGCAGTGCCTGGCCCTGGAGCGCTCAGGCCGTGACTCTGGCCCGCACCGTCACCGCCGCAGGCAGCGGCGGCGACCAGGTGGTGGCCCCAGCCGCCCCGGCCGAGACCGGCTGGTATCAGGACGCGGCCGGCCGCTGGTTCTACAGCCAGAAGGGCAACACCGTGAAGAACGACTGGGTTCAGATCAACGGCAAGTGGTATTACCTGGGCGCCGACGGCGTCATGTACGCCGACCGCTTCTGGGAGAGCGAGGGCAAGCACTATTACTTCAACCCCGACGGCACCATGGCCGCCAACCAGTGGGTGGAGTACAGCGATTCCCTCTGGTACTACTTCGGCGCCGACGGAACGCAGCTTCGCTCCCAGTGGCTGCAGCTTGGCAGCAAGTGGTATTATCTGGGTGCCAACGGCGCCATGCTCACCGGCAGCCAGGTCATCGACGGCAAATCGTACCGCTTTGACAGCAGCGGCATGTGGCTGGCCTCCGCCTGGCTGCAGGAAGGCAGTAACTGGTACTATTTCGGCTCCGACGGTGAGATGTATATCAGCAAGTGGCTCAACGACGGCGGCAAGTGGTACTATTTCGACACCAACGGCGCCATGCTCCACAGCACTGCCCTGACCATCGGGGACAAGATCTACGCCTTCGGGGAAAACGGCGTGTGCATCAATCCGTGATTCAGTGCTTAGTGCTCAGTTCTTAGTTCTTAGTCCTTAGTGCTTAGTAAAGGCCGCCCGGGAGGGCGGCCTTTCAGACTGTAGGCAAACCTGAACTCAAAAAGCCTCGCAGAATTTTTCGCCTCGCAAGGCGAAAAATCAATTGGAATCGTTTTTTCCGGGGACATGCGCCTCGGAAAAAACACTTCTCAGACTGCAAGTGTGCGAGCGCCCCGGCGCGAGTGCGCGCGGCAGGCTGCATCCCTCCTGTCGGCAAAGCCATCCGGCTTTGTCGACAGCTTGAGGCTTATTTCAAATCTCCCGGAACCTTTCCTGTTTTCACGGCGTCATACAGGTACTTTCAACCGAAAATGGACCGAACAGGAGGATTTCCCATGAATACCACGAAAAAAATAATGGCGCTGCTTCTGGCCCTGCTCATGGCCTTTGCCCTCTGCGCCTGCGGCAGCAGCAGCTACAAGAGCGGCAGGCAGGACACTTCTCCCGCCTCCGGCAACACCTATACCACCAGCTACACCGCGGAGCCCGCAGAATATGCCATGTCCTACGATCGTGCGGCCGATGAGGAAGCCGCCTACCAGTACAGCGGACTTGCCATGAACGCCCCCGCCCCTGCCCCCGAAGAGGCTGCGGAGAGCACCGAGGCCCCGGCGGAGACCCCGGACAAAATCATCTATTCCGCGGACGTCACCGTGGAGACCACCGACTTTGACGCCAGCCTCAGCGGCATAGACGCACTGGTAAAGCAGTACGGCGGCTGGGTGGAGTCCAGCAGCGTCAACGGCTCCAACTACTACGACACGGCCCGGGGCAACCAGAAGACCCGCAGCGCAAGCTACACCCTGCGCATCCCCAGCGCCCGCTTCCAGGAACTGCTGGGCAGCCTCTCCACCCTGGGCAACGTCCCCTTCAGCCACGTCTATACCGAGAACGTGACCGCCCGCTACTACGACACCCAGGCCCGCCTGACCGCCTACAGCGCCCAGGAGACCCGGCTGCTGGAGATGCTGGACCTGGCCGAGACGGTGGAGGACGTGATCGCCATCGAGGATAAGCTCACCGATCTGCGCTATCAGATCGAGTCGCTCCAGTCCACGCTGAACAACTGGGACCGGCATGTGAGCTACAGCACCGTGAACCTGAACCTGAACGAGGTGAGGGAGTACACGCCGGAGCCCCAGGTGAAGATCACCTTCTGGGACCGGCTGGGCGAGGCCCTGGCCGACGGCTTTGACGGTGCGGGAGAATTCCTGCTGACGCTGGTGACCGCGCTGCCGTCGCTGCTGATTCTGGCGGTGATCGCGCTGCTGCTGTTCCTGCTCATCCGCCGCATCGTCCGCAAGCTCAGGGTCAACAAGGGCGACAAGCCTCGGAAAAAGGAGAAGGCCCGCAAGTCTGACAATGCCCCGGACGCGCCGAAAGAATAGTTCCCGGTTTTTGCGATTCGTTATTGCGCTCTCAATACGGAACGGCCCCGCCGATCGGCGGGGCCGTTCAAGCTGTCGACAAAGCCGGATGGCTTTGCCGACAGGAGAGATGCAGCCTGCCGCGCGCACTCGCGCAGGGGCGCTCGCACACTTGCAGCCTGAGAAGTGTTTTTTCCGAGGCGCATGTCCCCGGAAAAAACGATTCCAATTGATTTTTCGCCTCCAGAGGCGAAAAACTCTGCGAGGCTTTTTTCTGAAGTCAAGTCTGTCTACAGTCTAAACGGCCCCGCCGATCGGCGGGGCCGTTCCTTCTCTAAGCACTAAGAACTAAGAACTAAGCACCAAGCACTAACTCTGTTCCCGGATTTTCTCCTTCCAGCAGCGGTGGCACATGGCCACGTAGCTGTCGTTGCCGCCCAGGAACACCTGGTCACCCTGGGTGATGATCCGGCCGGAGGCGTCGATGCGGGCATTGACCGTGGCCTTGCGGCCGCAGGCGCAGACGGTCTTGATCTCCGTCAGAGAATCCGCCAGCTCCATCAGCCGCCGGGCCCCGGGGAAGAAATGGGTGAGGAAATCCGTGCGCAGGCCGAAGCACAGCACCGGCAGGTCCTCCTCGTCCACCAGGGTGCGCAGCTGGTCGATCTGCTCGGGGGTAAAAAACTGGGCCTCGTCGGCGATAATCACGTCGTGCTTTCCCGCCTTGCGGTATTCCGCGGCCACGTCCTGGTCCGGGGTGATCACCCGGGCCGAGCACTGCAGGCCGATGCGGCTGCGGATGATGTCCGCCCCGTCCCGGGTGTCCACACTGGGCTTGATGAGCCAGACGCTCATGCCCAGCTCCTCATAGTTGAACTTGGTGATCAGGGCCTGGGCAGACTTGGACGAGCCCATGGCGCCGTATTTGAAATAGAGCTTTGCCATCTTATTCCTCCTGCTGCGCCAGATGGGCGCGGACCCGCTCCACCACCATCTTGAGCGCCACCTGATTGTGCCCGCCGCCGGGGATGATCACGTCGGCCCGGCGTTTGCTGGGCTCCACGAAGGACTCGTGCATGGGCTTGACCGTTGTCAGATACTGGTCGATCACGCTCTCCAGACTTCTGCCCCGGTCCCGCACGTCCCGGACGATGCGGCGCAGAATGCGCTCGTCCGCGTCGGTGTCCACGAAGATCTTGATATCCATCTCCCGGCACAGCTCCCGGTTTTCATAGATCAGGATGCCCTCCACAATCACCACCCGGGTGGGGCGGACCTCCACAAAGCGGTCGGTCCGGTCGTGGATGGTGTAGTCGTAGACCGGGCAGCGGATGGTCTCCCCCTTTTTCAGCCGCCGCAGGTCCCTTATCAGCAGGTCCGTGTCGAAGGCGTCCGGGTGGTCGTAGTTGAGCTTGGAGCGCTCCTCATAGCTCATGTCGTGGTGGGCCTTGTAATAGTTGTCGTGGTGGATGACCGAAACGTCCTCCCCGAAGCATTCAATGAGCTTGCGTGTGATGGTGGTTTTGCCGCTGCCGGTGCCGCCGGCGATGCCGATAACCATAACCTCACTCATATCTCCGCACTCCTTTTCCATCCGCCCCAATGAGGCATCACTTTCTGTTTCCTATAATACCATAGAACGCCGCCGGTTTCAATTTGACTTTTGCTTTTTTGTTGGTATACTGAAGGCAAGAACTACACTGACCCATTTTGCCGATCCAAATCATCTTTATAAGGAGGACCGTACTATGATTCCGACTCCCCACATCAACGCGAAAAAGGAAGAGATTGCCAAAACCGTACTTATGCCCGGCGACCCGCTGCGGGCAAAATTCATCGCCGAAACCTTTCTGACCGACCCGGTGCTGGTGAACAACGTGCGCGGCGTCCAGGGCCATACGGGCACCTGGAAGGGCGTCCCGGTGACGGTGATGGCCTCCGGCATGGGCATCCCCTCCATCGGCATCTACAGCTGGGAGCTGTTCAACTTCTACGACGTGGACAACATCATCCGCATCGGCTCCGCCGGCGCCCTGCAGGACGACCTGAAGCTGCGGGACGTGGTGGCGGGTCAGGCCGCCTGCACCAATTCCAATTACGTAAAGAGCTTCGGTCTGGGCGAAACCGCCACCTTTGCCCCCATCGCGGACTTCACCCTGCTGAGCAAGGCAGTCGAGGCCGCAAAGGAGCACGGCGTGGACATGCGCGTGGGCAATCTTCTGGCCTCGGACACCTTCTACGCCGCCGAGGGCACCGGAAAGAACGACCAGTGGAAGCGCATGGGCGTGCTGGCTGTGGAGATGGAGTCCGCCGCGCTGTACGCCAACGCCGCCTACGCCGGCAAGCGGGCGCTGTGCATCTGCACCATTTCCGACCATATCTATCGGCCTGAGGACAATCTCCCCGCCGCCGAGCGCCAGAGCTCCTTCACCCAGATGATGGAGATTGCTCTGGACACCGCCGTGAAGATGGCCGAACTGTGATACAAACCGGAAGCCCAGCGCAGCGGGTTCCGGTTTGAGCGGAAGAACAAGGCTGCCGGTCGATCGAGCCTGCGCAAAGCGCCGGCCCGATGACCTTGCAGGCTTGTTCTGACGAGATGGAAATTGCTCTGGATACTGCCGTAAAGATGGCCGAACTGTAAGCCCTTCCGCCCCATCCCGGGCCCCGCGCTTCGAATTCTGAATTCGGCAAGATTGTTCTTGATTTGTCCCTGCACGGCATGATATAATTTACCCGTGGACAAAACCACCAAAATCAATATTTAAATGGAGGAAACACATGAAAAAGATTCTTTCTCTCGTCCTGGTTCTTTGCATGGTCCTCGCTCTCGGCGCCGTCAGCGCCTTTGCCGAGGGTGAGTACAAAGTGGCGATGATCACCGACTACGGCGACATCACCGACCAGTCCTTCAACCAGACCACCTACGAAGCCTGCAAGGCCTTCTGTGAGGAAAACGGTGTGGACTTCACCTACTACAAGCCCGCTTCCGACTCCGACGAGGACCGCGTCTCCATGATCGAGAAGGCCATTGACGACGGCTTCAACGTCATCGTGATGCCCGGCTTTGCCTTCGCTCCCGCCATCGCCGCCACCGTGGAAGACTATGCCGACGTCACCTTCATCGCACTGGACGTCTCTGAGTATGACCTGACCAGCGCCGGTCTGGCCGAGCTGCCCGCGAACCTCTACTCCGCTGTCTACCAGGAAGAGCTGTGCGGCTATATGGCCGGTTACGCCGCTGTGAAGCTGGGCTACACCAAGCTGGGCTTCCTGGGCGGCATGGCTGTTCCCGCCGTTGTCCGCTACGGCTACGGCTTTGTGCAGGGCGCTGACGCCGCCGCTGCCGAGCTGGGTCTTGCTGACGTTGAGATCAAGTACGCCTACGGCAACCAGTTCTACGGCGACGCGGACATCACCGCTGCCATGGACACCTGGT
>CAMVIC010000097.1 GCA_947167435.1 uncultured Clostridia bacterium
GGGCGATGCTGCCGCTGGTATAGGTATGGTAATCCTCCAGCACCACGATATAGATCCCGCAGCCGTATTCCTCACTCAGGCTTTCGGCGGTGCTGTTCAGGTCCTGGATCTCCTCGCTGCTCAGTATGCCCGCCATGTCGGTCACGTGGGCAAGCGCCTGACTCCCGCCGTCGGCGGCAAAGGCCGCGGCCGACAGGCTCAGGCACACAAGCAGGGCCAGAAGAAGGGCAAAGCTTTGTTTTTTCAGCATCTTCGCACCTCCTCACAGGAAAAAGTGCAGCAGCGTCCCGAGGCATGCCGCCACCGGAATTGCGATTCCGGCAAACCATTTCCAGTACCGTTCGGCTGAGACCGGCAGCTCGCCCACCAGCTTTCCCGTCTGCCCGTTCATTGCAAAGAGAAAGCTCTGCCCGTTATAGCGGGTGGAGAGCATCCACACCGGCAGCAGGGCGTAATTCACCTGACCCCGGCGCAGGCGGATGTTCCGCCCGGTGGGGATGCAGCTGCTGTAGCCGGAGACGGTGTTGGCGATAATCTCCTCGGCGGTCTTGGCCGCACGCTCGTCCGCACGCTCTTCACAGTCCCGGGCTTCCACGTCGTATACGTCCGCCAGAAAGCCCGGCATATAGGCCATGGCAAAGGGCTTGAGGGCGGAATAGTCGAAAGGCTCGATGGCGTCCATGTGCGTGTCCGGCATCTTGCTGGAGGCGTCCACCGGAATGCGGGAAAAGGACACGGAACCCGCGCGGCGCACCGCGAAGTGGTCCGTCTCCGTGATCTCCCGGTCGCCGGAGATGTGTCTGCGCACCCGGGTTGCGGCAAACTGGATGTCCACGTCCGCCTCGCCGTTGAAGAGCCAGAAGGGCACGTAGACGCCCTTGATCTCCTCGATGTGGTTTTCGTCGGCGAAGGCCTTGGGCAGCAGCTTTTTGCCCTTGTAAAACTCCTTCAGCTTCCGGATGGCGGTCTCCTTGTCCAGTTCGAAGGGAATGATGTAATCCGGCTTCAGGAAGCCCTGGAACTGGGCCGGTACCACGGTGGGATTGCCGCAGTATGGGCAGCTGGTGGCGGCGGTGGTGGCGTCACAGATCAGCTCCGCCCCGCAGGAGGGGCAGTTATAGGCCTTCATGCCGCTGCTGTCGCTGCCCCATTCGGAGCCGGCCGCGTCATAGTCCCACTGGGTTTCCGGCTGTGCGTCCTGCTGGGCTGCGGCCTGCTGGGTCGCCGCCTGCTGGGCCTGCTCCACCTTATCGGCGTACAGCGCCTCGATCTCCTGGACGGAGAAGGTGCTGCCGCAGTAGTCGCAGCGGAGCTTGCCGATGGTGCCGTCGTAGTGCAGCGGTCCGGTACAGGACGGGCACTGATAGTTGGTGATTTGTGCGGGCACAGGTATCCTCCTCTCCGCACGGTTTTCAGGACCGGCTTTCCATCCGGTCCGGCATGGACGCCCCCTGCTCAATCAGGGGCAGCGCCCAGATATCATAGGAATAGGGAATCCGCTCTCCTGCGGTGCGCACGTCCTCCCAGGACTGTCCCCAGGGCCGCAGGCAGATGCGGTATCGAAAGCGTTCGCCCTCCCCTTCGTGCTCCGCGCCGTCCATTGCGGCGGTGTTTTCAAAGGGCGAGTCGGACAGGGTCAGGGCCCAGGCGTTCTCTCCCAGCTCCTGGAACCAGAAGCGTCCGCCGGTGACCACGGCACGATTCTCCTCCAGGCGCAGCAGAATCAGGCCCAGAGGCTCCTCCTTTGAGCTCTGCTCGTCCCAGAGGAGCATTCTGGCGCTGCCGTCGGTCAACACCTCAATGGCTGCGAAGCAGTCATACCAGGTATCGGGCAGGGTGCCGGCGGAGTTGCTGATCTCCCACCAGCCGTACCAGTCGCCCCGCCAAACCTCGGCCAGGGCGTTGGCCGCGTCCGATTCGTAGGATGCCGCCAGGTCCTCCCGCACAAAGGTGGCAAGAATGCCGGTGTCGGACAGGCGCAGCTCCGCCACGCCGTCTGTCAGGGTACCGGTCAGGCTCCGCTCCACGGCGGTGACAGAAAGGCTGTTCCCGTCCCGCTGCCAGCGGATTCTGCCGGTCTCTCCGTTGACGCTGAGCTTCCCGCGGCCCCCCGCGCTCAGGATGAGGCGGGGCGCCTCGGAAAACAGGTAATCCGCGGAAAAGCTGCTGCCGTCCATGGACAGGGCAAGGCAGAGATACTCCCCCTCCGCCCCGTCCGTCTCTCCGCAGCCGCTCAGCAGCAGGGACAGACAGAACAGCAGGGGCAGCAGGGCGCGCCGGGCGATGCTTCGGAAATGGTTTCGATCAGACAATGTCGCTTTCATCAAAGGGGTCGCCGCACTCGGGGCAGAACTTGGGCGGCTTTGTGGGGTCTTCCGGCTCCCAGCCGCACTTGTCGCACTTGTAGAGCGGGGCGTCGGCGGGCTTTTTGGCGCCGCACTCGGCGCAGAACTTGCCCTTGTTCACCGTGCCGCAGCTGGGGCAGGTCCAGCCCGCAGCGCCGGCCGGTTCCGGCTTTTTGGTGCCGCACTCGGGGCAGAACTTGCCGGTGGCGGAAGCGCCGCAGACCGGGCAGGTCCAGGCGTTGGCGGCAGGTGCGGGGGCGGGAGCGGCAGCCTGCTGGCCCATGGCGAAGAGGCTCTGCGCGTTCATGCCGCCGGCAGCCCCGGCCATGTTCATGCCCATGAAGCCCATGGCGGCGCCGTTTTCGTTGGCGGCGGCAGCCTGCATGGCGGAAGCCTGCGCCCCGGCCAGGTGCGCGGCGGCCATGGTCGGATCCCGCAGCGCGGCGTTGCGCTGCAGCTCCTTGATCATCTTTTCGTCTTCCTCGCTGGCCTTTACGCTGCTGACGCCGATGGAGACGATCTCAATGCCGCGCAGGTCGCGCCACTTGCCGGAAAGCTCCTCATTCAGGGCTTCCGCCAGCTCCATGGTGTGGCCGGGCAGCGCGGAATACCGCACGCCCTGCTCGGAAATGCGGGCAAAGGCGGGCTGCAGCGCGGTCAGCAGCTCAGTGCGCATCTGGTCCAGAAGCTGGTCCAGGGTGTAGGGGGCGCTCACGTTGCCGCAGACGTTGGTGTAGAACAGGAGGGGGTTGGACAGACGCACGCTGTACTCGCCGAAGCAGCGGATGGCGATGTCGATGTCCAGGCCGATGTTCCGGTCCACCACGCGGAAGGGCACCGGGGAGGGAGTGCCGTACTTGTTGCCGGGCATCTCCTTGGTGTTGAAGTAATACACGCGCTGATCCTTGGGAGGCTCGCCGCCGAAGGTAAAGCGCTTCCCGATGCCTTTCAACCCCTCCAGAATGCCGTCCCCCAGCTTGCCGGTGAAGATGGAGGGCTCGGTGGAGGCGTCATAGACGTACTCGCCCGGCTCGGCGCAGACGTCCACGATTTTGCCCTGCTCCACAATCAGCATGCACTGACCGTCGGCCACGGCGATCACGGAGCCGCTGGTGATGATGTTGTCGCTGCCGCTGTTGGAGGAGCGGCCGGAGCTGCGTCTTCTGCCCTTGACCGCCAGCACGTTGGCGCCAAGCGCGTCGCAGTAAAAATACTCTTTAAACTGATCGGCCACAACGCCGGTGGCAGAACCGAGAGCCGCTGCAATAAGACCCATAATGATGATCTCCTTTCAGGTTTTGGTTTTGTAATCATTCGTCCTCAGAACATAGTGATGTCGCTATCTTCCTGAGCCTAAATATAGTAGAAGCGGGGCGAAAAATCAACAGGGAAAACGAAAAACTTCAAAAACCGCGCTGCCGCGCCCGGTCCCTGGCCGGAGATATGCGGCTTTTCTCGCTGTCAGCAGCGGTTCCTGCAAATCCCGTCCGGATACCCTCACCGGCCAGTATTTCAATCAGCTCTCTGATTATCCCGAGCTTCCCCGGGTCAGGGATTCCCCAGGCGTCGCAGTAGACTCTTTTGTGAAATTCCAGCATGACGGAAATCAGGTCGCAGCCGCTTTCGCCGGCGCAGGGGGACCAGCTCCCTCACCCCCACGTCGCGCATCTGTGCGTGGATCAGCAGGAATTCCTCCCGGGGAATGCAGACCGATTCCATCAGTTCCTCCGGGAAGGCGTCCCCGTCATGGGGAACGTGGAAAACCGGGAAACGGGCAGGCTTTGTGCGCATAATAAAACCTCCTTATGAACATAATCCATAAAGAGGCCGTCGGTCATCACCATCGTCTGCCGCCATGCGGCATCAAGCTTTGGCACCTTACCTTCCGGCAGGTTGCTGTGCGGTCTTCGGGCTTGTCCCTCGCGCACTCTTCATGGTTGTTATTCGATTATAAGCAGAACACCGATCTGATATCGGGTATCAAATCGGTGTTCCGGTTCTGGAGCGGATGATGGGAGTCGAACCCACCTTATCGGCTTGGGAAGCCGGAGTTCTACCGATGAACTACATCCGCATGCGTGAGTAATATAACACGCCGGGCCGGAAAAATCAAGACCGGCGCACGAAGTTTTTTTGCGCGCCGGTTCCGTTGCGGACGGCGCTGCCGCCTTGACAGGGTCCCCCCTCCGTGCTACAGTAAGCCCGCCGGCAATCCCGGAAACGCGGCTGCCGGTTCTTCTGGGTTTTCTCTTTTCCGAAAGGGGGATACACGCCATGCCCGGAACCTGCATCATCATCTCCGGCGGAGATTTCTCCCCGATTCCCGCTCCCGGCCCGTCGGACTTTGTCATCGCCTGCGACCGGGGCTATCTGCACGCCCTGCGCTGCGGCATCCGGCCGGACCTGGTGGTCAGCGACTTCGATTCCTACGACGGCGCCGTCGACCCGGAGATTCCGGTGAATCGCTTCCGCTCCGAAAAGGACGATACCGACACCATGATCGCCATCCGCAGCGCCGCCGAAAAGGGCTTTGACCGGGTCCGCCTGTACTGTGCCCTTGGCGGCCGGCTGGACCACACCCTGGCCAATCTCCAGTCTCTGGTTTTCGCGGAGGAGCACGGCCTGCACGGCAGCATCCACAGCGAGGACACGGTCATCCATACCCTTCAGAAGGGCAGCCTCACTCTTCCCCGGCGGGAGGGCTGGGCACTTTCCGTCTTCGCGGCAAAGGACCGCTGCGAGGGTGTGAGCATCCGGGGTGCCAAGTATCCGGTGGACCACGCCTGCCTCACAAACGGCTTCCCTCTGGGCGTCAGCAACCAGTGGGCGGCGGATGCCGCCACAGTCTCTGTGGAAAGCGGGATCCTGCTGATCGTGGAAGCAAAGCTATAAATCACCGGGAACGGAAAAACCGGGACGGCCTGAACGGTCGTCCCGGTTTGTGTTCTGTCTGTGGGATTACAGCAGCATGACGCCGGCCTTTTCGCACGCGTCCACGGTATCCTGGTCCCAGATGGAGGCCTGAACCTCCCCGATGTGGGCCTTGCCCAGCAGCAGCATGGACAGGCGGGACTGGCCGATGCCGCCGCCGATAGTCAGCGGCAGCTCTCCGTTCAGCAGAGCCTTGTGATAGGGCAGGGCGCGGCGGTCGTCGCAGCCGGACAGGCGCAGCTGCCGGTCCATGGATTCCGGGTCCACCCGGATGCCCATGGAGGACAGCTCGAAGGCGCAGTCCAGCAGCTCGTTATAGAACATGATGTCGCCGTTGAGGGCCCAGTCGTCATAGTCCGGGGCGCGGCCGTCGTGGGGCTTGCCGGATTTCAGCGCGCCGCCGATGCCGATGATGAAGGTGGTTTTGTGTTCCTTCAGATAGGCGTTCTCCCGCTGCTTGGGCGTGAGATCGGGATAGCGGTCCTCCAGCTCCTGGGCGGTGATGAAGGACACCCGCCGCTCCAGCTTGCCCAGACGCTGCAGTTGGGGATAGATGGCCTGCATGGTGTCCTGGGTGTCGCACACGGCGCCCACGATATCCATAACCGTCAGCTTCAGATAGTCCAGATTCCGGTTCTCCGGCAGAATGACCTTCTCCCAGTCCCACTGGTCCACGTACACCGAGTGGAGGTTGTCCAGCTCGTCCTCATCCCGGCGGATGGCGTTCATGTCGGTATACAGGCCCTTGCCGGGAAAAAAGCCGTAGCGCTTCAGGGCCAGGCGCTTCCACTTGGCCAGGGACTGCACCACCTGGGCCCGGTGATTGGAGCGCAGAATGTCAAAGTCCACCGGCCGCTCATAGCCGTTCAGGTTGTCGTTCAATCCGGAGGCCTCGTCCACAAACAGCGGGGCGGACACCCGGTACAGGTTCAGCGCCGCGCCGAGCTGGTCCTCAAACAGGCGCTTGAGCAGGCTGATGGCCTTTTGTGTGTCGTAGATACTGAGCAGGCTTTT